>CAZQAI010000209.1:0-3265 GCA_964591305.1 uncultured Clostridium sp. | reverse complement strand
CATAAACGCAGTCGCGGGGCCCCTCGCCCCACTCTACAGTGGAAAAGGGAGCGTATGATAGAGGGTGGCTGAACTGTAGCCAAAAAAATTCAGAAATTTTTGAAAAAGGTCTTGACAAATGTTTCGTTCAGTGGTACAATACGCCCATCAAGCGACAAGGAAGCCGCAGACAAAGAGATTTGTCTGTGGCCTTTCGTTTTTATTGATGAATATTTTACCTTCACATACCGTCAATGATGGCCGTGCGGGTAAGCGACAAGGGCGTCGCTGCGGGATCGCAAATACCCTTGTCGTTTCATATATTTTGTAAACGAAAGTACGGAGGCTTGATTCTCATGAACGACATGTTGGAAAGTATTCTGGAAGCTGTAAACGGCGAAGTATTCAGCGTCTGGTTCCTTATCGGTGCTGCATTGGTCTTCTGGATGCAGGCAGGCTTTGCTATGGTGGAAACCGGCTTTACAAGAGCCAAAAACACCGGCAACATTCTGATGAAAAACCTGATGGACTTCTGTATCGGAACAGTGGTCTTTATCCTCATTGGCTTTAGTCTGCTTCTGGGGGAGGATCTGGTGGGGATTATCGGAAAACCCGGATTCGATATTTTCACAGATTATGCAAATTTCGACTGGTCGAACTTCGTGTTCAACCTTGTGTTCTGCGCCACCACCGCCACCATTGTATCCGGTGCTATGGCGGAACGCACAAGATTCCTGTCCTACTGTGTGTACTCTGCCATCATTTCCGCTGTAATCTACCCCATTGAAGCCCATTGGACCTGGGGCGGCGGCTGGCTGGCTCAGCTCGGCTTCCATGATTTTGCCGGCTCTAACTGCATTCACATGGTGGGTGGTATCTGTGCTCTGATCGGTGCGGCTATGGTAGGCCCTCGCCTCGGGAAATTCAAAAAGAAGGATGGCAAGGTGGTTAAGGTCAACGCCTTCCCCGGCCACAACATCACCATCGGCTGTCTGGGTGTCTTCATTTTGTGGCTGGGCTGGTACGGCTTTAACGGTGCAGCCGCCACGACTGTGTCTGAGCTTGGTTCTATCTTTCTGACCACGACTATTGCACCCTCTATCGCTACCGTGGTGTGCATGATCTTTACCTGGATCAAGTACGGCAAGCCCGATGTGTCCATGTGTCTGAACGCTTCACTGGCGGGTCTTGTGGCCGTGACAGCCGGTTGTGATGTGGTAGATGCTTTCGGTTCCATCTGCATTGGTGCCGTATCCGGTGTGTTGGTTGTCTTCGGTGTCTGGCTCCTCGATCACAAGCTGCATATTGACGACCCTGTGGGTGCCGTGGCCGTTCACTGTATGAACGGTATCTGGGGCACGCTGGCTGTCGGTCTGTTTGCGACCGAGACCGCTCCCGCATTTTCCAGAGGGTATGGCGACGGTTCTACCTTTGGTGCCAACCAGATTGCCGGCGAGGGACTTTTCTATGGCGGCGGCCTCAAGCAGCTGGGACTTCAGGCCCTGGGCATGCTGGCAACCGCGCTCTTTACGGCCGTCACCATTACATTGGCCTTCCTGCTTATCAAGAAGATTTTTGGCCTGCGTGTCAGCCGTGAGGAAGAGATTGTCGGTCTGGATTCCTGCGAGCACGGTCTGCCAAGTGCGTATGATGGCTTTGTTATGGCTCCTGAGTCAATTCCGACTGACGATGAAGTGGTGGCTGTGTCCGGAGACACACCGGTCGCCGAGGCTGTGGAGGTCAAGGCTATGCCTGCCTTTGATACACCCAAGGACGGAGTCAAGATGACAAAGATTGAGATTATCTGCAAGGAATCCCGTCTTGAAGCACTGAAAAATGCCATGATGTCCATTGGCATCACCGGTATGACCGTGTCCCATGTTATGGGCTGCGGCGCTCAGAAGGGCAAGCCTGAATACTACCGCGGTGTGGAGGTGGAGGCGACCCTGCTTCCCAAAATCCAGGTGGATATGGTAGTCAGCAAGGTTCCGGTATCTCAGGTAATCGATATGGCCAAACGGGTGCTTTACACCGGCCACATCGGCGACGGCAAAATCTTCGTGTACAATGTGGAAAATGTGGTGAAGGTCAGAACCGGTGAGGAAGGTTACGATGCCTTGCAGGATGTAGAATAAACTGCAAAAAATACATATGAAGACACGGGGATCTCCCATGTGGGCAGTCCCCGTGTGCCCCTGCAGGTCGGCAGACCACATGCTGGCCTCAGGGGCTTATGCTCCCAAAAGCGGGATCAGGAAAGGAATATCGACATGAATCAGTCACAAAAGCTAAGTGAAACCTTGTACAACCCGTGCTACGAGCACGATGCTTGCGGTATCGGTGCTATTGTCAGCATTGACGGAGAAGCATCCCACTCCATTGTGGATGATGCGCTTTCCATTGTTGAGAAGCTGGAACACCGGGCCGGAAAAGATGCAGCCGGGGAGACAGGTGACGGGGTGGGAATCCTGCTTCAGATATCCCACACTTTTTTCTCACGCCTTGGTTTATCTCTTGGCCAGGCTCGTGACTATGGTGTCGGTATGTTCTTCTTTCCCCGGGATTCCCTTCCCCGCCGTCAGGCTCAAAAAATGTTTGAGGTCATCTGTGCCAAGGAGGGTGTACCATTTATTTCCTGGCGTGAGGTGCCCACCGACAGCAGTATTCTGGGTGAGCGCGCCAGAGAGTCCATGCCCTATATTGCCCAGTGTTTTGTCCGACGTCCAGCGGAGGTGACGCAGGGATTGGACTTTGACCGACATCTGTACATCATACGCCGGGAGTTTGAACAGAGCAACGACAATACCTATGTTTGCTCTCTGTCGTCCCGCACCATTGTGTACAAGGGCATGTTTCTTGTCAACCAGCTCCGCCGCTTTTATCCTGATCTTCTGGATGCCTCCTATACCAGCGCGATCGCCATGGTTCATTCCCGCTTTTCCACCAACACCATGCCCAGCTGGGAGCGTGCTCACCCCAACCGCCTGATTCTGCACAACGGTGAGATCAATACCATCCGGGGTAATGCTGACAGAATGCTGGCGCGGGAGGAGACCATGAAATCTCCCTGTCTGCAAGATCACATGGATAAAATTTTGCCTGTAATCAATGCATCCGGCTCAGACTCCGCTATGCTGGACAACACGCTGGAGTTTCTGACCATGAACGGCATCCCCTTGCCGCTTGCCGTCATGATCACCATCCCGGAGCCCTGGAAAAACGATCCGAACATGAGCCGCAGCAAGCGGGATCTCTACCGTTACTACGCCACCATGATGGAGCCATG
>CAZQAI010000208.1:0-3266 GCA_964591305.1 uncultured Clostridium sp. | reverse complement strand
TGAGTAGGCGGAATGAGACAGCGGGAAACAGGATTCCCGGACACATCACTGTCCGAAAGGCGATCAACGATTATATTGAGCAAAAGATCAACGTTTTGTCTCCGTCGACCATCCGATCATTTCGCAGCATAGCCAATCACCGGCTATCCTCAATCATGGATGTGCGTCTTCCCGATCTGACGGCAGCCGACATACAGCGGGCGATCAACGAGGAGGCCGCCGAGATGTCTCCCAAAACCGTCCGTAATGTGTATGGCTTGCTGTCGTCCGCCTTGTCTGCAGCTTGCCCTGATATGTCGCTCCGTGTACGGCTACCGCAAAAAAAGGCTGACATCATCATACCGACCGAGGAAGAGGTGCGGCGGCTCATGGACACCGCCAAAGGCACCGACATGGAGATACCTGTACTGCTGGCAGCTTGCTGCGGGATGCGTCGCTCAGAGATTGCCGCCTTGACATGGTCTGATGTTGATTTTGAGGCAGAGACGATACACATCAACAAGGCACTTGTTATCGGAGCTGACGGCGATATACATACCAAGGGCACCAAAACCGATGCCGGGACACGGATCGTCAAAATGTTTCCGCTGGTCGTTGACCGGCTGAAAGCCTTTGCAGAAGGGGATGAGGAACACGTGACCATAGGCCCGGAGGATATCACATCCAGATGGAGGTGGGTTGTTCATCATGCGGGAACCAGGTATTTCCGGTTTCATGATCTGCGGCACTACCTCATATCTGTGATGCTGTCCCTCAATATTCCAAAATCTTATATCGCTGACTACGTGGGACACGAGACGGAAATCATGATTGACCGGGTATACGGCCACATCATGGCATCCAAAAAGACAGCAGTGCAGGAAGAATTACAGGTGTATTTTTCGAGTGTATTTGAACGTTAGACGAAACAAAATGCGAAACATGATTAATTTATACTTGCTAAATAATGATTTTTCAGACCGGGGAGCAGGTTCGAGTCCCACTACCCGCACCATACTTTTTTCACATGAAAAAACGTATCGTGAAACTCATAGGGAGAATGAAAAAGGAAGCTCTCCCGTCATAGATTTTGAACATTCAGATAATGGAGGCAATACCATGGATACCTATTACATTCTCTATAACCCTCTCGCCGATAATAAACGGGGGGAGAAGAATGCGCACAGATTGGATTCTGTTTGGCCCGGACGCACCCTTACATATGTGGATCTGACAGCTGTTGAAGATGTTGGGGCATATTTGGAGAAGATGCCGGCGGATGCAGAGGTTGTTCTGGCCGGCGGCGACGGTACCCTCAACCGTTTCATCAATGCTCTGGCCGGTCGGAATCCCGGAAGGAATGTATATTATTACGCCGCCGGCAGTGGAAATGACTTTTTACATGATGTAGGTAAAACTCTGGACGACTTGCCTTTCCTTCTCAATCCCTATCTTCAGGATCTGCCTACGGTGACTGTAAACGGCATATCCCATTATTTTCTCAATGGCATCGGCTATGGCATAGACGGCTACTGCTGTGAGGTGGGGGATAAGCTCCGTGCCACCTCGGGAAAGCCGGTCAACTATACATCCATTGCGATCAAAGGCCTGCTATTCGGTTACCACCGCACCTCGGCCGAGGTCACAGTAGACGGTGTGACCCGTCACTTCAAGCATGTATGGCTGGCTCCTACCATGAATGGACGGTATTACGGAGGCGGCATGATGTGTGCCCCCGGACAGGACAGGCTGAATCCGGCCCGGTCTGTCACTGTCATGGTCATGTGCGGGCTGTCCAAGCTGAAAACACTGTTCGTCTTTCCCTCCATATTCAAAGGGAAGCATGTGGAGCACACCGAAATGGTAACCATTCTTCCGGGGCATGATGTGACTGTGAAATTCGATCGTCCTACTGCTCTTCAGATTGATGGTGAAACCGTGTTGGGTGTCACAGAATATACAGTGAGGACGTCTGCAGTCCCTGCCGATAAGGAGGCTTCCGAGGCTGCCTCCCTCGCAAACTGCTGAAATTATACAGCTGCCCAGACCCAAATATATCACTTCAACAGCAAGGCCACAGAATGTACAACTGTACATCATGTGGCCTTATGCTATATAGCTATATTATGTCTGCTATTCGTGATACAGCAGGGAACCGATCAGGTCCTTCTGCTCTCCTGTCATACGGATGCTGTCCCGCACTTTCTGCGCTGTCATGCGGCTGATGTCCGGCGGCAAAGAATGTGCCTCAAGAAAGCTGCGTGTTTGCTCATACCGGAAGGACAAGGCTGTTGCTAAAAACCAGGCGAGCGCCATCTGTACATAGTAGGCTCTGTTGACCCGGTGATCATCCAGTACCCTCACCGCTATGCTCAGCACCTCCGGCGAGAAAGACTCCCGGAGATAGAACCGCATGAGCGTTACGAGTCCGTACCGCACAGTGTATTCCTTCCCCGACGAAAGCCAGGACTCAACCTGTGTAAACAGAGAAGGCAGGTCTTTTTTCAGCACCGGGGGATTCATCTGATCGCAGGTAGCCCAGTTGTCCACATAGGGCAGAAATACGTTCAACCTATAGATCGTATTTTGAAAATCCCGCATGCGGCAAAGCAGGAACGCATGCAGTTGATTCTCATCGAAGTAGGCGTGGGGCAGGGAAGAGAGAAATACCTCAGCCGATCTTGTCCCTGCCAACTCTCCGGCATACCGGCGGATGTCGGGCGTTCGAACGCCTATCATGCTCTCCGGCGGCACGCTCGGAAGCAGACGGCTCTGAAATGTTTTGTACGCCGGGTCAGCAAGTGAAAAAAGTGTGTTTCTGATCGTTTGCACCCCGGGTGAGGCGGGTGTGTTGTGATGCATACGATCCGCCTGCTTACCGCACCATGATGGGACTGAAGCCGGTCAGGCCGTCCGCATCGGTTACCTCAGCCCGTATGTAGCGTTCATTCTCTTTGAAAGTATATACCGCCTCGGTCAGTCCCTCTCCACGGATGACCCGGCCGTCTGTCCATACCAGATTGGACAAAAAGCATATTTTCACCGCCGGGGTCGTGTGTACCCGTACCGTATTTTCGTCTACCCGTTCCAGATGGATTTCCGGGCCCATGGTGGCAAAGAAGCGGTTTTGCCGGATGGCCTCGGAGATACCCAGTGTGTCCACGGCATTTGCTTCGGCCATGATGAATCCTCTGCATTGGTCGCCGTCGTAGTAATGACTGTCATCTGTAGCAAGCAACGGCAGGTACATACCGGCGGTGGCCAGTAAATCTATGATGTACCCTGCA
>CAZQAI010000207.1:0-3303 GCA_964591305.1 uncultured Clostridium sp. | reverse complement strand
GATCAGTGTTCCCTCCGGCACGGTCAGGATCAGATCCTCGGCATTGGCCCCGTGAAATTTCTCCCCGGTTCCGTTGCCGCCGTTCTGGGCTACAAAATGGTGCTTGTAGCGGTAGGCCAGCAGGGTATTTGTGCCTTTGTCAATGCGAAACACGATATTGCCCCCGTTGCCGCCATCCCCTCCGGCGGGGCCGCCGTGGGAAATGTACTTCTCGCGGTGGAAGGCGATGGCTCCATTGCCGCCATCTCCGGCTTTTATATATATTGTAACATGATCGAAAAATGGCATGATCGCGTACCTTTCACTGAATAATGAGTAACGGATAGACAAACCCCGTCATTTGACGCGGATGTCGGGGTCCTCTCCCTTTTGCTTGATGAGCAGACGAATGGGGGTGCCGGAGAAACCGTAGGTTTCCCGCAGACAATTCTCGATGTATCGCTGATAGGAAAAATGAAACAGCTCCGCAGAGTTGCAGAACAGTACAAAGGTAGGTGGTGCTATGGCTGACTGGGTCATATAGTAAATTTTCAGCCGCCGTCCCTTGTCGGTGGGGGGCTGAACACGCATCATGGCCTCACCCAGCACATCGTTGAGGGCGCCGGTTGTTACCCGCAGATGGGCCATGTCATACGCCGAGCGAATGAGATCGTACAGCGTATCCACCCGCTGTCCGGTTTTAGCTGACACAAAGAGAATGGGAGCGTAGGGCATGTAGGCCAGGGCCGTGCGGATTCTGTCGGTGAATTTCTTGACTGTACTGTTGTCTTTTTGTACAGTGTCCCACTTGTTGACCACAATGATGACCGCCTTGCCTGCCTCGTGGGCGATACCGGCGATCTTTTCGTCCTGTTCGGTGATACCCACCGAGGCGTCTATCATGAGAAGGCAGACATCGGCCCGCTCTACCGCCATGTGGGCTCGGAGCACACTGTACTTTTCTATCTGGTCTCCAATCCGAGCGGAGCGGCGGATGCCGGCCGTGTCGATGAAGGTAAAGGTGCCCCGGTCGTTGACCAGACGGGTGTCCACAGCATCCCGGGTGGTGCCTGCCACATCCGAGACAATCATACGGCTCTCTCCCAAAAAGCGGTTGATGAGGGAGGATTTCCCTGCGTTGGGCTTTCCGATGACGGCCACACGGATGCCGGACTCGTCTCCGTCAGTGTCCTGCCAGTCTGTCAGACATTCACAGCAGGCGTCCAGAAGGTCTCCCGTGCCGCTTCCGTGTATGGAGGAGACGGCCACAGGGTCACGGTCAAAGCCAAACTCGTAAAATTCGTAATACTCGTAGGGCAGATCTCCCACCCGATCGCACTTGTTGATACAGGGCACCACAGGTTTGCCGCTCTTTTTGAGCATAACCGCGATGTCCCTGTCGTCGGCGGTCAGACCGGAGCGGACATCGCATAGAAACACAATCACATCGGCGTCGTCAATGGCGACCTGTGCCTGCACCTTCATTTGAGATAGGATCACATCGTCTGTCTTTGGTTCGATGCCGCCTGTGTCGATGAGGATCATCCGACGTCCCCGCCACTCGGTTTCTCCGTAGATACGGTCACGAGTGACGCCGGGGGTGTCCTCCACAATGGAGCGGCGTTCTCCAATGAGCTTATTGAAGAGAGTAGATTTGCCCACATTGGGACGGCCTACAATGGCAATGATTGGTTTTGACATGGCAATATACTGTCCTTTCAGTCGGGATATTCGTTCGGTTATTTATGTTGGGACAACCGCTTATGCTTTGACGGGGCGCGGGTCTTTGATCATTTGTGCCCTCAAAGAGGGGCAAGCCCCAGCATATCCTGTATGAAGGCACCGCCGTCGTTGCGGCTGATGCACACCGGAACGCCCAGGCGCCGGGAAAGCTGATCGGGCGTCATGTTGTCCAGAAACATATCCTCATCCGCCCTCAGGGTGTTTTCCGGAATAAAAAGGGCTTCTCCCAAATCCCGTCCTGTCAGTTGAGCGGCCATGTCCTGCCCGGTAAGCAAGCCTGCCACGGTAATGGTTTCCCCGAAAAAGTGGTTGATAATCTCATACACCATAATTTCCAGTCCCTCAACCTGAGCCTCCAGCCGGACAGCCAGCGCCTTGATGATTGGGTAAGCCGCAACACCGGTACAGACAGATACCCGCCGGGGGCCATGGTAGTCAGCCAGGTCCTCGTCCAGAAACGCCATCTCCCGGTTGAATTCAGATACAAAGGAAGTAATCATGCCTACACCGTTTTCGATCTGAGGGTATCCCTCATAGGACTCCTCCCCGGGCAGAGGACGGCCTGCCGTCAGGTACAGCTCATCTGCGCAAAAGAACGTCCGGGATCCCGACTCCTCAAGGCAACGGGCCGCGTATGCCTCTACCTGATCGATCACAGCAGCAGCCTCGGCAGGGGAATAGGGAGTCAAAGGGTAGAGCTTCTGGCGGTAACGGGTCAGGCCTGCCGGCACAATGGAGCAGCTCTCCAGTGCCCCACCCAGTGCGTACAGATCGGAGAGCGAGCGGTCAAGCTCAACCCCGTCGTTGATGCCTCGGCATAAGACGATCTGCCCGCACAGGGTGATGCCGGCCTCTGCCATGCGGGGCAGGTAGGAGAGCACCTCTCCTGCCCGCTTGTTATGCATCATTTTGACCCGCAGCTCCGGGTTGGTGGTGTGCACCGACACATTGACAGGGGAGATGTGCATGTCTATGATACGGTCAATGTCGCTGTCATGCAGATTGGTCAGGGTGATGAAGTTGCCATGCAGGAAGGACAACCGTGAATCGTCGTCCTTGAAGTAAAGTGTTTCCCGCATGCCGCGCGGCAGCTGATCAATAAAGCAGAAAATGCACTTGTTTTCGCAGGAGTGCTTTTTATCCATGAGGGGGGTGTCAAAATCCAGCCCGATATCGTCATATTCCCGCTTGTGAATGACGGCTTCCAGGGGTTGTCCGTCACGGAGCAGCGTCAACCGTACCTCGGTGTCGGCTAGGAAGAAGCGGTAGTCCAACACATCGGTGATAGGCCGTCCATTGATGGTAAGCAGCATATCGCCGGCTCGCACTCCGTGCCGCTCCGCCCGACTGCCCGATGCGACCTCTTTGATTCTGACCATGATCCATCCTCCCACACCATATCGCATGCCCATTTTCTTTGTTATGACAATTATAACATAGTCCGGACATTATGTCAATTCTTTTTTTCCGGACGCAGGGTAAAAGCACAAGGAGAGAGTTACGGTTCATCCACCCTCTATAGTACACTCCCTTTTCCACTGTAGAGTGGGGCGAGGGGCCCCGCGACTGCGTTTAGGTTAT
>CAZQAI010000206.1:0-3309 GCA_964591305.1 uncultured Clostridium sp. | reverse complement strand
GCTCATCTCGCTGATCCCCACTGCGGCCCGATGGCGGGTGCCCAAACCCCTCACCACTTCCTCGTTGACGCTTAAAGGCAGTTTGCAGCAAGCCGCCGCAATCCGTCCGTCCCGTATGATAACGGCCCCGTCATGCAAGGGAGTGCGGTTCACAAAAATATTGCGCAGCAGATTCTCAGATACAACGGCATCCAGGGGTATTCCGCGGGAGGCAAAGTCTCCCAGCTTAGTCGTATTTTCAAGCACGATCAGTGCCCCATCCGATTCAGACTGTGCAATCTGACAGGCGGCCTCCACTACTTCACTGACTATGTGCGTCATGTCTGCATTTCTCCCGGTATTGGAACCCAAATCGGACACCTTGGAGCCTACCTTTTCCAACACATCCCGCAGCTCCGGCTGAAAGATGACGGCTATGATGATAATGCCAAAGGAGGAAATGCCGGCCAGGATCTGATTGGCAGCCCGGAGATTGAGAACATCGGTTATCACATACAGAATCAAAACAACGGCCAAACCGAAAGCCAGTTTTCCCGCCCTCCGTATGCGGATAAAGGTATAAGCGAAGTAAAGAATGGCTGTGATAAGGAGGATATCCAGCACATCCCGCCATGAAAAGGCCAGCTGAGTGGTTTTTATGTACTGATTAAAAAAGTCACTTATTCCGGACAGTACAGTTGCCGAAGGCGTCATGAAAAATGCAGACAGTATACCCCTTCCGCAAGGGGTGGCCGTTACAGCCTGCCATCCCGCAGTCACTCCTATCCATCCTGCTCCCCAAGCCACAAGTCATCCTCCTTTTCCGACTGTACGTCTTGTTATGATTCAGCAAATCGTATTTATTATATCACATATATGGGCTCAAGTAAATTTTTTGGCGATGCTTTTAACAAAAAATTAACATGTCAAGGTGGCAGCTCGGCTCCCTATGACGACATTCCCTTTCCTGTCCCCACTCCCCCGGCCGACCCGCCACGACGCTACTTGACAAGAGTTCTGGCAATCCACGTTCTATGCACCCTCATAGCGCCCGTAGGGCAAAACTCCTGACAGCAAAAGCACCGGATACAGATATCCCGGTGGATGACTGCCTTTTTGTTTTCAATGGAAATGGCTCCGGCCGGGCAGATGCCGGCACACTTGCCGCACCCCACGCATTCCGATGCCTTCAGCTGGGGGCGGGAAGACAGGAGTGCTTTCAAAATGCGGCTGATCAGCTTCCCTTTCGCGGCAAACTGCAGGCTGTGCCGCACGGCCACGCTCTCAAAATCCCGGATGACCAGTTTCTCCAGGGTTGCTTCCGGGTCTGTGTCTCCGGCTTCTCCTACAATCCTGAACGGAATGTCACCTAGTGAGGCCGGGATCCGCCCCCTTTCCCGAGCCGAGATCAGCGTCGGCACCTCGTCGTCTCCCAGGCCGATGACACGGGCACAGACAGCATCTACGGCATGGGGAGAGGCGGATGCCAGCAGCAGGCCGATATGTCGTGGGGTACCCTGGGTGGGCCCGTTTCCCTCCATTCCCTCCACGGCATCCACCAGGCAGAGTTTGATCTTGTCTGCGAAATAGTCGTTGATGTCCACCAGCATAGCGGCAAAATCCGGCATATTGGGAAAGCGGAAATGGTATTCCGGTTTCATGGTGCCCGGGATGACGCCGAACATGTTCTTGGTTGCAGCTGACATGCCCATCATGCCATGAGCTTTCAGTTTACAGAAATCAATCAGAGCATCGCACTCATCCAGCCAGGAGGTATAGGTAAAGGTCTTCAGCACCTTGGCTGCCCGGAAGGAGGCTTCCCGTTGGCCGAAATTCCGGTTCAACTCCGCTCCCGCCTCCACTACTTGGCTCAGTCCCGTCACCTCGTATATATGGTTGACATATCCGGCCGTATACACGCCGCCGGGGCTGTCCCCGACGAGGATCCGCCCGGCTCCCCGCTCCTTCAGCATGGAAACCAAAACCCGAAGCAAGGCGGGGTGTGTGGTGGCAGCCTCCTCGGGCTTCATGGCAGATACCAGGTTGGCTTTGATTCCCACTGTCATACCCGGCATGACAAAGTCAAGACCGCCCATAGCCTCCATCAGATCGGACAGGGCAGACTCCACTGTTCCGGCCACATAATCGGTGCAACGGATCAGGTACACCGGCGGTGTTTGCTCTTGCATGGAAATCCTCCTTGATACACAAACCGCCCGTCCACTCAGTACGGGGACAGGCGGTTCAGTTTTTGAGTGGTGCATGATCCGGGTATAAAGGCTTCTTCAACGAACCAATCCATGGCTTCTACACAGCTGTCTGTCATATTATCATGGATCGGATTGGGAAGACCACCCGGAATCAGTCGGTGATGAACGGCAACAAAGCGGCCTGGCGGGCACGCTTGATGGCAACATTCACCTCTCTCTGATGCTTTGCGCAAGCACCGGAGACACGGCGGGGCAGGATCTTGCCGCGCTCGCTGATAAAGTGGCGGAGCTTGGCGGCATCCTTATAATCAATGTAGGAAACCTTGTCTGCGCAGAAAATGCAGACCTTTCTTCTTTTGCCACGCACAAACGGGCGGGCCGGACGGGCAGCAACAGCTGCATTCTCGGTTTTATCCATTACTATTTCCTCCTGCCGATTGACAAATCGGCTGATAATTTGATGTGATGGTGGGTCGGCCCTCAGCTTATCACAAGCTGTCAGAAGGGCAGATCATCATCGGTTTTGATCTCCTCAAACTTAGGGGCGGCAGCCGCCGGAGAGGCGTATGCCGGTGTAGTATACGGCTCAGATGCATCCGTCATACCGGCGCCGGATGAGGTGTTGCGGCTCTCCACAAAATTGATTTCTTCTGCCACAATTTCTGTCGCATAGTGCTTCATCCCCTGCTGATCGGTCCAGTTCCGGTTATGAATGGAGCCAGCCACGCACACAACCGAGCCTTTACGGAAGTACTTGGCCACAAATTCAGCGCGTTCACGCCAAGCAGTGACATTGAAAAAATCAGCTTCAGGCTGACCCTGCTGAGAGTCGCGGGATACAAAACGACGATTGACAGCCATGCGGAAGGACACCACACTGATGCCGCTCTGAGTCTGTTTCAGATCGGGATCAGCGACCATCCGGCCGGCTAAAATGACCTTATTCAAATACAAATTGAGAGACATACGAAACCTCCTTCAGCTCATACAGCGAATGTCTCCGGGGCAAGGCCCTGGGACGGGTGTATATACAGACGTACTGCGGCTTACTCAGCATCGGCAGCAGGAGCAGCCTCCTGTGCTGTGGGAGCGGACTCTTGCACTGCGGGAGCAGTCTCTT
>CAZQAI010000205.1:0-3323 GCA_964591305.1 uncultured Clostridium sp. | reverse complement strand
ATTCGGCGTCCAGCTGACGGAACATATCCACCCCGTACTCCCGATACAGCGGCAGGATTAATTCGCAGTCGGAATCGCCGGCAAACGTATATCCGCGGCTCTCCAGCTCTTTTTTGAGCGGACGAAAGCCGTACAGCTCCCCGTTGCACACCACAAGGCTTCCATCCAGCGAAAAAGGCTGCATGCCACTCTCATCAAGCCCCATGATCGCCAGCCGATGGAAACCGAGATATCCGTTACCGGTATCCACGATGCGGGACATGTCCGGTCCCCGGGAAACCGTTTTATCAAAGCCCTCTTTGAAAGCCTCTTTGCTCAGCATGGCACCGCAGTACCCCATAATGGAACACATAATGTCGTCCTCCTCAGTATGCACATACTGTATTTCAGGACGAGCTGTGCTGCCCGTGGTACCACCTGATTTATTCCTTGTGGAATCACTCAACGGCTCTCTTTGCGTAAGCCTTGCCGGTTAACGCCCGACAACGGCGCACCTACTGCCCACATACAGGGGGGTTCGGATTGCGGCTCAGAAGTGTTCTTCATAAGGGAATCGACGCATGGCTCTCACCTCCGCCACACTCTCTGTCGACGATCTGATCCGTATTACTTTTCTTCGTCAAAGCCTATCCCATCCCATACACAAATGTACAGGGGATGGTGATACTCACTCCCACTCCACCGTTGCAGGAGGCTTGGAGGTGATGTCGTATACGATGCGGTTGATACCCCGCACCTGGTTGACAATGCGATTTGAAATTCTGTCCAGAATTTCATATGGAATCCTGGCGAAATCGGCTGTCATGAAATCGGTTGTGGTGACAGCCCGCAAGGCCAGAGTGCGGTCATATGTGCGGCTGTCCCCCATGACACCCACCGAACGCAAATCAGTGAGCACACAGAAATACTGTCCGAGGCGGGTACTCTCACCGCTCTTTTCCAGTTCCTCTCGCATAATAAAGTCAGCTTCCCTCAGAATGTCAGCCTTTTCTTTTGTCGCCTCGCCGATTATGCGGATAGCAAGGCCCGGCCCCGGGAAGGGTTGACGGGTCACCACCGCCTCCGGCAGGCCCAGCTCACGGCCCAGCCCACGGACTTCGTCCTTGAACAACAGGCGCAGGGGTTCCATCACACCCTTGAAGCGGGCCACCACCTCAGGCGGCAGCAGGCGGTTGTGATGGCTCTTGATCACATCGGCCTCTCCTTCACCGGACTCAATCACATCGGGATAAATTGTGCCCTGAGCAAGAAAATCCTGATTGGTAATGCCGAATTTATCAGCCTCGTCGCGGAAAACATATCCGAATTCCGCCCCTATGATGCGCCGTTTCTGCTGGGGGTCGGTCACACCGGCCAGCTTATGAAGGAACCGTTCCTCGGCATTGACCCGCACAAAATGGATATCCCACTTGGCAAAAGCCGCTTCGATCTCGTCTCCCTCATGTTTGCGCATCAGGCCATGATCCACAAAGACGCAGGTCAGTCGATGGCCAATAGCCTCGGCCAGCAGAGCGGCCAAAACCGAAGAATCCACACCACCGGACAGAGCCAGCAAAACCCGGCCCTCCGGCCCTATCTGCTCCCGCAAGGAAGAGATCGTGGTCTTGCAGAAATCCCCCATAGACCAATCTCCTGACGCATGGCAGACTTTAAAAAGGAAGTTATGTATCATGCGGGTGCCGTTCTCGGTGTGGTTGACCTCTGGGTGGAACTGCACTCCGTAAAATCCACGTGCAGGATCGGCAATACCCACATGAGGACAGGCCTCACTGTGTGCGGTCAGCACAAAGCCGTCGGGCACACATGACATGTAGTCCCCATGGCTCATCCAGGTCAATCCCTGTGCCGGCAGACCGTCAAACAGGGCGCAGGATGTATCAAAGAAGGTCACAGTGCGTCCGTATTCACGGGCTTCGGCTCCGTCGGCGGGCGAAACCCGCCCGCCCAGCGTGTGGGCCATCAACTGGCATCCATAGCAGATGCCCAAGATGGGGATACCCAATTTAAAAATGTCCGGGTCGACATGAGAGGAGTCCTCCGCATATACGCTGTTTGGGCCGCCCGTGAAGATAATGCCGATGGGAGCCTCCCGACGGATGTCGGAAACCTTCATGGTATAGGGTTTGACCTCGCAGAAGACATGGCATTCCCGCACCCGGCGAGCGATCAATTGATTGTACTGGCCGCCGAAGTCCAGCACGATTACTTTTTCGTTTTGTGGCATGACAATAGGGTCTTTCCTTTCTCAACCTCAATCTACCAGGGGGATACACACGGAATGAAGGAACAGGACATGACCCCATCCGACGGCCTACATCCGTTACGCAAGGCAGTCTTTACCTGACTCCGAAAAGCAGTTCACCATAGGACGGGTACGGCCACTTTTCGGCACTGGTCACGGTCTCCATTTCATCCACCGCGATACGCAAAGCACGCATATCGTCCATCACAGTGGTGCGATAGAAGTCAGCCAGAGCTGCCAGGTCTTCATAAGACTTGGATGCCAGCAGATCCTGCTCCAGCTTCCGGACAGCCCGGTGGGTGGTGCCGATCAGGGCGCTGAGCATCTTGACATTCTCCTTTTCGTAGGAGCAGTCGGCATCGGGGAGGAGGGCCAGCTTCTTGCCGGCATCCTCAGCCAATTCAGCCGAATAGGCGCTCACGGCAGGCAGAATGTCCTTTCTCGCCATGTCCAACATGGTCAGAGCTTCGATATTGATGACCTTGCAATAGTTCTCCAGCCGCACCTCATGACGGGCAGTCAGTTCTGTTTCGCTGAACACTTTATGGGAGGTGAAGAGGGCTACATTTTTGGGGTCGAGCATATGGGCAACAGCCTCGGGTGTGGACTTGAGGTTGAGAAGACCACGGCTCTCAGCTTCCTTGACCCATGCATCATCGTATCCGTCTCCGTTAAAGATGATGCGTTTATGCTCCTTAATGGTAGTCTGAATGAGGGTATGAAGGTCGGCCTCAAAATTCTCCGAGCCCTCCAAGGCATCAGCGAACTGGCGCAACTCCTCGGCCACGGACGTGTTCAAGACCGTGTTGGCGCAGGAGATAGAGGCAGACGAACCCAGCATCCGGAACTCAAACTTGTTGCCGGTGAAGGCAAAGGGACTGGTGCGGTTGCGATCTGTTGCATCTCTCGGGAATTTAGGAAGGGTATGTACGCCAATACGCATGAGATCCTTCTGCTTGGCATCATACTTTTCGTCTTTCTCGATGGCGGTGAGAATTTCGGACAGATCGCTGCCAATGAACATAGACACGATGGCAGGCGGGGCCTCGTTAGCCCCCAGCCGATGGTCGTTTCCTGCGCT
>CAZQAI010000204.1:0-3323 GCA_964591305.1 uncultured Clostridium sp. | reverse complement strand
CATCACGATAAATTCAATACATAATAAATGTATTGAAAGTTCTTGGGGGTCTGGGCGTTCCCCCGTTTCCCGGCTGAACTGTAACCGAAAGGGTTACAGTTTAACCAAGGGAAACGAGATAGCGTGTACGGATCACAGCCGCCTTTGTATCCCCGCTTACATCTCATCCGGTCATATGCCGCAGACGGCATATACAGTATATCATACATCAGATAAAATGTCAAGAAACATGAGAACAAGTCCGCGGAAATCAATTTTTGAAAGTATATTTTCTGATATGCACAAGCATCTATGTTTCATTGCTGAAACACAGATTGCTCAAAAACGATAAATTCAATACATAACATAAATATATTGAAAGTTCTTTGGGGGTCTGTGCGCTCCTCCGTTCCCCGGCTGAACTGTAACCAAAGTCGCTTTTGCTATAAAAATCAAAAAAAGCTCTTGACAAATCATTCAAATCGTATTATAATGGATTATGAAATGCAATGACGGGGCATTGATGCACTTGATCCTCTCAGAGAGCCACTGTTCGGTGTGATGTGGTAGGCAGAAGGTGCTTCATCTCTCCCCTGAGCGGCTGACTGAACCCACCTGGGAAAGCTTGGTGGTAAGTAGGGAGGACGGTTCCCACCGTTATGCGGGATGGTTCCCTTCGACAGGAACCGACGAGAGGACACAGTCCAGGGCCAAGGGTATAGTCCGGCTTCTTCCTGTGTCAAAAAGAGTGGTACCGCGGGTTATCCCGTCTCTGTGAAGAGACGGGGTTTTTGTTTCCAGGCGGCGCCGCCGACCGTAAATCAGTAAATCATCAAACGAAAGGACATAACAGCATGAAGTACGATTTTCCGTCCATTGAAAGCAAATGGCAGAAAAAGTGGGATGACGCCCGCATATTTCAAGCGCAGGACGGCTCCCAAAAGCCCAAATTTTATGGCTTGGTGGAATTTCCATACCCCTCGGGAGTTGGTATGCACGTGGGTCACATCAAGGCATATTCCAGCATTGATGTCAT
Source organism: uncultured Clostridium sp. (assembly GCA_964591305.1). Classification (GTDB taxonomy): domain Bacteria; phylum Bacillota; class Clostridia; order Oscillospirales; family CAG-272; genus CAMEON01. Next base: position 2,308 of record CAZQAI010000204.1, on the reverse strand, counting down.
CAGCCGTAAACGGCGGATGCAAGGATACAATGTGCTCTTCCCCATCGGTTTTGATGCCTTCGGTCTGCCTACCGAGAACTCCGCTATTAAGACCGGCATTCATCCCCGGCAGCTGACAGACCGGAATATTGCCAAATTCTCTGAACAGATGCATCGGGTCGGTTTCTCCTTCGACTGGAGCCGCACCATTGACACGACCCAGGAGGACTACTACAAGTGGACTCAATACATCTTCCTTAAGATGTTTGAGAAAGGCTTGGCCTTCCGGGACACGGCTTTGGTGAACTATTGCCCTCACTGCAAGGTGGTGCTGTCCAACGAGGATTCTCAAGGAGGGCATTGCGATATCTGCCACAGCGAGATCGTGCAAAAATCCAAGGATGTGTGGTACCTGCGCATCACCGAGTATGCCGACAAGCTACTTCAAGGTCTGGACGATGTAGATTACCTGCCCAACATCAAGCAGCAGCAGATCAACTGGATCGGAAAATCTCGCGGTGCTTTTGTCAATTTCAGCCTGACCGGTACAGATGAGAAGCTCCGCATCTACACCACCCGCCCCGATACCCTTTTTGGTGTGACCTTCATGGTCATAGCCCCCGAGCACCCTCTGCTGGAGAAAATGGCCGACCGCATCACCAACATGGACGAAGTGCAGGCTTATCAGGCCGAATGTGCACGGAAAACAGAGTTTGAGCGGACCCAACTGGTCAAGGACAAAACCGGCGTGCGTCTGTGCGGGCTGTGCGGCATCAACCCTGTAAACGGCAAGGAAATTCCTATCTACATTGCCGATTATGTCATGATGGGGTACGGCACCGGGGCCATCATGGCCGTGCCGGCCCATGACGAGCGGGATTATGCCTTTGCCAAAAAGTTCGGCATCGACATCATCCCTGTTATTCAAGGAGGCGACATCGAAAAGGAGGCCTACACCGGAGAAGGTGTCATGTTCAATTCCGGCTTCCTGGACGGATTGGATAATAAGGCAGACTCCATTGCCCGCATGATCGATTATCTGACCGCCAACGGCATCGGTGAGGGAGGCGTACAGTTCAAGATGAAGGACTGGGCCTTCAACCGCCAGCGGTATTGGGGAGAGCCGATTCCGATCGTTCACTGCCCGACCTGTGGCATGGTGCCTGTCCCCTACAATCAATTGCCCCTTTGCCTGCCGCCTATGACTGAGTTTGAGCCCGGACAGGGCGGTGAGTCTCCGCTGGCCAAGGTGGATTCCTTCGTACACTGTACCTGCCCCAAGTGCGGAGGCCCGGCTCGCCGGGAAACCGATACCATGCCTCAGTGGGCCGGTTCGTCCTGGTACTTTCTGCGCTATATCGATCCCCACAACGACCACGCCATTGCCGACATGGACAAGATGCGTTACTGGCTGCCTGTGGACTGGTATAACGGAGGCATGGAGCATGTCACTCGTCACATGATCTACTCCCGCTTCTGGCACCATTTCCTTTACGATATCGGCGAGGTACCCACGCCGGAGCCCTACGCAAAGCGGACAGCTCAAGGATTGATCCTGGGGCCAGACGGGGAGAAAATGTCCAAATCCCGGGGCAATGTGGTAGATCCCAACGATGTGATAGACGAGGTGGGTGCTGATGCCCTGCGTGTATACATCCTGTTCATGGGTGATTACGGCGCCGCCACCCCCTGGTCGGAAAACGGGATCAAGGGCTGCAAGCGGTTCCTGGAACGGGTAGCCGATCTGCCCGGCAAGGTAAACTCTACCGCAGGGGCGGCCCTGGAATCCGACTTACACAAGGTGATCAAGAAGGTGTCCTCGGATATTGAGGACATGAAGTTCAACACCGCCATTGCCGCTATGATGGGTCTGCTCAATGATATAGACGCCGCCGGTGGGCTCAGCAGAGAACAGTTGATGATCTTTGCCCGCCTGCTCTGCCCCTTCGCCCCCCATCTCTGCGAAGAGATCTGGGAAAAGGAGGACGGTCAAGGCTTCTGCTCCATGGCTCCCTGGCCGGAGTATGACGAGTCCAAGACAGTGGACGCCACGGTCGAGCTGGCTGTGCAGATCAACGGCAAGGTGCGGGGCAAGGTGACGCTGCCTCTCAACGCTGACAAGGATACGGCTCTTCACGCTGTCCGTGCGGACGAGAAGCTATCTGCCCAACTGGAAAACAAAACCGTAGTCAAAGAGATCGTGGTACCGAACAAGATCATCAACATTGTGGTCAGGTAACCGATTCAGAGAACGAGAAAATCGAATAGGAGGTCACCCATTAATTGAGTGATCGACCTCTCACACCACCGTGCGTGCCGTTCGGCACAC
>CAZQAI010000203.1:0-3371 GCA_964591305.1 uncultured Clostridium sp. | reverse complement strand
TCGCCCCACTCTACAGTGGAAAAGGGAGCGTATGATAGAGGGTGGCTGAACTGTACCCATAGGCGGAACCTTTGCCCGCCTGTTTTTTTCAGAACATATTGACAAAACTGTTCCGGAGGAGTATAATAAAAAAGCAAAATGTTATAAACCGCACAAGAAGGAAGGAACGGTCACAAGCATGAAAACAGTCAAAGACAAGTACCTGGTCGTGGGTGCCGATTTTGCCGGCTATCCTTTAAAAGAGGCCGTGGTGGCTCACCTCAAGCAAAAGGGCTGGAAGATTACCGATGTAGGCGTCACCGATCCCGATGTGGAGGACACCGAGAACATGTTCCACCGGGTGGGACTGCGTATCGGAAGCAAAATTGCAGAAGGTGAATTTGAACGCGCTCTGGCTTTCTGCGGCACCGGTATGGGCATCCACATCGCTGCCAGCAAGTGCCCCCATGTCCATGCAGGTGTGGTAGAGAGTGTACCGGCCGCCTTGCGTGCCATCACAGGCAACGGCGTGAATGTGCTGGCTATGGGAGCGTTCTATGTGGCTCCCGCTATGGCCTGCGATATTGCAGACGCCTACCTGGGCGCAGAGCTGGGCAGTGGATATGAATGGTGGCCCAACTTCTACGAGTTCCACAAGCTGGCAATCGACGAACTGGAAGCATTTGATTATCAGACCTATAAGAAAAACGGCTTCAAAGTGGAGCACCTGGGTGACTACCCACTGAAGCTGGAAAACAAGCCTGACTGATCACGGAACGTGTCATTTCGCAAACGTCCATTTCGCAAAAAAAAGAACCAGCCTGCTGCTCATACGCGGTAGGCTGGTTCTGATTGCATATCCGCTTCACCATGACCATTCTTCAGGGGCCAAGGGTATTAACGTTATGGTGGGGGTTTTAAGGTACCACCGCACCTCTCTTACACCAACAGGAATCTCGCCAGTATGCGGAGCAAGACACCGCCAAACCCGATCTTGTCGGACGCTTCGGCGGCAGAGATGCCGACCTCTCCCAGGTTTACGCCTCGGCAGGTAAAGGTCACGGTTCCGACAGCCTCCCCTTTACGCACCGGGGCGGCTACTGCATCTGGCAGGTTGATCTGCCTTTCCACCGCTGCCAGATCGGCGCGAGGCAGGACGCAGGTAAAGGCAGGATACTCAACCGATATCCGGTTGGACACACCGCCTGTAACAAGCAAGGGATCCGGCACCCCAGCCGGACTGGTGTACAGGCCGTAATTGGCAAATCCCCAGTCCAACAGCGCCGTAGCCGCCGCATTACGCACATCCCGGCTGGCGGCCCCCATAATGACGCAGATCAGCGTCATACCTTCCCGCTCAGCTGTCACCGACACGCAAAACCCCGCCTTAGAGGTGGAGCCTGTCTTAAGGCCGTTGCATCCACGGTAGAAACGCACCAGCCGGTTGGTGTTGGTCAACCCGAAGGCACCGTCCCGCACTGTATCCATCCATGTGGAGCTGAACTCCAAGATTTCCTTATGAGCAATCAATGCCCGAGACATAATGGCTATATCCTTCGCGGATATCACATGATTCTGCGCTGTATCGTCCAGGCCGTTGGTGTTCTCAAAATGAGTATGGGCCATACCCAACTCGGCGGCCCGCTTGTTCATCCGGCTGACGAAAGCCTCCTCACTCCCGGCTACCGCCTCAGCCAGCGCCAGGGCGGCATCGTTGGCTGAAGCGATCACCACGCTCTTGACCAGATCCCGCACGCTCATCTGCTCCCCTTCCTTCAGGTAAATCTGGGAGCCACCCATGGAGGCCGCATGGGCACTGGCTGTCACGGCATCTTCCCAATGGAGTGTGCCTGCCTCAATCGCTTCCATGACCAAAAGCAGGGTCATGATCTTGGTCACGGACGCCGGGGGCAGGGCCTCGTTGGCATTCATCTCATACAGCACCCGCCCGGTTGACGCCTCCATCAGGACAGCACCCTTGCAGTCAGGGGCCGACGGCGGTTCCACAACGGTCAAGGTGCCGCCTGCTGTACCCGGATCCCGGGACGGATCCGCACCTGACGGTCCCGTCTCGCCGGTCACTGTATCGTGACTTGATTCGCTCACCGCTCCGGCTGGCAAACTCAACAGGTTACCCACCATGAGCACAAGAGCCAACAGAAAAGCCCACCGCCTGGCAGCAGTCATCATGGAATGTTCCGAACCGGTTTTTTTCACGCTTCTCATATCTGACATACAAACACCACCTCTCGGTTGAGTGTATGCGCCGGGTCGCCGGGACATGAGCGGAGGGATCGGCTTATTTTGCAATCAATACAACAAAGTGCGTTTTTACTTCTCGGGATCCAGATACTTCCACATCTCCACAAAGTAGTTGATGCCTGACCATACCGTAAATACCATCATGGTCGCTCCGGTCAGGTAGGACAGGGGTGTCCACTCTATCCACCACGCCGGCAAGACATCCTTCAAGGCCGGGATCCTGTAGAGCATGGGCTCTATGATCACGGTACATATACACACGATCTGGGTCACGGTTTTGATCTTACCCAGCTTATTGGCAGCCACCACCACGCCGCCTGAGGAGGAGGCCACCAAACGCAGAGAGGTCACAGCCAGCTCCCGGAAAATGACGATCAACAAGGCCCAGATGAAGAAAGCTCTGATGGCTTCATACCGATAAACGATCACAGTCAGGGCGCCTATGACCATGAATTTATCCGCCAGAGGATCCATCAGCTTGCCGAAATTTGTGATAAGATGGTACTTCCGCGCAATTTTCCCGTCCAGCATGTCAGTGAGGGAAGCAATCACGAACACGGCTACGCCGACAATGCCTGTCACGGTAGGTGCCACCAAAGAGGCAGGCAGCATCATAATCACGACAAATACAGGCACCAGGATGATGCGAAGCACCGTCAGCTTGTTGGGCAGGTTCATTTTGGATTTCTTACTCATACACGGTTCCTCCTCACTCGTCTGCCGGCTGAGCAGGCGTACACCCATCGCAGGTCATGGCGTAGCCATACAGGTCATACTCCACGACTTCCCGCACCTTGACCTTGACCATGGAACCGGGTGCAATCTTACCCTCGCCATTCCAACGAAAAAAAACCTTGCCGTCGATATCGGGTGCATCAGCCTCGGACCGGCCGTAGTAGGATTCATTGACGGCATCATACCCCTCACACAGCACAGTGATGACAGAGCCGACCTTGTGCTGGTTCTGCTCGGCATTGATGAGCAACTGCTCCCGCATCAGGATGTCCATGCGATCCTGCTTGACCTGCTCGTCTATCTGATCGGGCATATCGTAGGCAGGGGTATCCTCCTCCCGGGAGTAAGTAAACACGCCGACATGCTCAAAGTGCTGCTCCTTCATAAAGGCGGCC
>CAZQAI010000202.1:0-3399 GCA_964591305.1 uncultured Clostridium sp. | reverse complement strand
ACCGGCTGCGTCCTGAAGAATTTTCACTTCGCGAAAATTCTTCCTGGCGTTTATATTTATAGTAAATAGACGCAGCATAAACAAATTGAATGCCACACCGTAGCTGGCTGCGTCCTGAAGAATTTTGCTTCGCGAAAATTCTTCCCGGCGTTTATAATATAAGAAAAAATGTAATGTACGGAAGGAACCTGTCTATGTTTATCAAAGAAACTGTCAAGGGTATGCGTGACATTCTCCCGGCTGAAATGGAGATCCGTGAGTACCTTTTGGCCAAGCTGAAATATACCTATACCTCTTTTGGATTCACCCAGATTGAGACCCCCTGCATGGAGCGGATCGAGAACCTGACCAACAAACAGGGCGGGGAGAACGAAAAGCTGATATTCAAGGTGCTCAAGCGCGGAGAGAAGCTGAGCGAATCCATCGACATGTCGGATCCCAACAGCCTGTGCGACGCCGGCATGCGGTATGACCTGACCGTTCCCCTGTCCCGCTACTTTTCCAACAACGTCGGCAGTCTGCCCATGCCCTTCAAGGCTCTGCAGGTGGGCAGCGTGTGGCGTGCTGACCGACCCCAGAAGGGGCGTTTTCGCCAGTTCACCCAGTGCGACATCGACATTTTGGGTGATCCCTCCCACACGGCTGAAAGTGAACTGATCTATGTGACCTCTCTGTTTTTGGACAGCGTGGGTGTCAGGGGGAATACGGTTATGGTGAATGACCGCCGCATCCTCAAAGGAATGGCCCAAAAAGCCGGATTTTCCGAGGAGGAGTACAGCAAGGTTTTCATCATTCTGGACAAGTACGACAAGATTGGTGAGGACGGCGTAAAGAAGGAGCTTCTGGAGTCCGGCTGTTTAGAAACATCTGTCAACGCCTACATGGAGATATTCCATGGCATCCTGGCGGCCGAGGATCGTTTTGCCTATGTGGAGGAGACCTTTGGAGACGTCATGGAACCGGACGTATCCGACAATATCCGGCAAATATTCGAGAATGTAGCGCTTATGTCCGAGGGGCGTTTCACGCTTGAATTTGATCCCACGCTGGTACGAGGCATGGGGTACTATACCGGCACCATCTTTGAGATCAAGTCAGCGGACTTCAAAGGATCATCCATCGCCGGCGGCGGACGGTATGACCGCATGATCGGCAACTTTACCGGCACGCCCACCTGCGCCTGCGGGTTTTCCATCGGCTTTGAGCGGCTGGTGGCCGCCCTTCTGGACAAGAAATTCAAAGCCGAGGGAAGCCGGGAGAAGGTGGCTGTGCTGTATGGCAAGGCCTTTGCCTCCGGGGATGTAGCCCGTCTCCAACAGAAGTGCAATGAATGGCGCAGGGAAGGGAAGATCGTTCTCTGCCAGAAGATGAACAAGAATATCGGCTTCCAGAAGCAAAAGCTGGAGGCTGAAGGCTATACGGCCTTTGTCGATGTCCGGTATCCCGATGAGATCGGGACGATCTGAAGGTATTTCAAGCATAGTAACAAAGAAGGCTCCCCACCGCTGATGTCAGTCGGCAGAACGGGGAGCCTTTTTTCATAGGTTCGTTTCACGCCCCTCAACTAAAACCATGCTTTAAAAAAGTCCTTGAAGGGGGGCTCTGGGCTGTCTCACTAAGGAGAGTCAGCCCGGAGAAACGTATGGTACATGGTTTACTTACGTACCATTTCGGTGATGGCGGTAGGTTCCTTCCCGAAGGTGATGACCAGTCTGTCAGCGGCTGTACAGTCGAGGGTCATATCGGCGGTCAGATCGGCAGTGGACAGCACCTTGCCATTCTTGTCTGTGAGCGCGATGACGGTGTCCTTGCCTGTCATGCAGCAGATCAGGCGTACACTGGAAAAGGAGCTGACATCCACTGTGAGCGTGTGCCCTGCGGCGACTGCGGGATCGGGGGAGAAGGAGGTCAGTATGTTGCTGTCATAAGCAGCATACAGTTCAGCGGCACTGGCAAAGCCGGTGTCGGTGTACAGGTCTTGATTGTCTGACTCCTCATAGTCCACATCAAAGCGGGACATAGTGAACCAATTGGTCTGTGCGGAGCGGCTGATCAGTTTGATGTACCGGGCGGTGATTTCCAGATTTTCGTATTGGATTAACCCCTGCCCTGGCTTGCCGAGACTGTTCCAGCAGTAGCCATCAGCAGACCATAACAGCTCACCGTCCGACATGTAGTCGGCTGGGTGACCGTTCACACCGGTCTGGATGATCACACTGTGAACAAGGGACGGTATGCCCAGATCGATCAGGACATAATCACCGCTTTCCACATTTCGACTGGACCAGAAGAAGGTGTCATTCCGGCCGTCAAGGACACGATCGATCGTGTTGTCCATATACACAGGCAGGGAGGTGGTGACAGAGAACTGTCCTGCCTCGGACGCCACCAGACGGGTGGTATTGGCCTCGAACACGCGAATCTTGACCCAACTGGTAGATGAGGTATCGGTATTGCGCATCCGGACATACTGCGCCTTGATATGCAAACCGGTCAGGTACACCTCGGGGCCGAAGGTTCCGGCACACAACTCAGTCCATTTTTGACCATCCGCCGAATACTCGATGGCGGCATAGGCAAAGATGTCTCCACCGTTCTCTCCGGTGGCGATGTACAGATTGTACAGATCAATGACAGAGCCGAAATCCAGCCCGACATATCCGGTGGTACCGGGGGCTGCCTGCCACATGGTACCGGCGGACCAGAAGTAGGTGCTGTCGTCACCATCGCTGATACGGTCAATGGTAAAATCCTGATAATGAGCGCAGTTGGTGATCGCCTTAGCAGGCTGACAGGTAATATCGCCTGCAAGGCCGACCAGTTGATGAAGGCGGGTGGTCAAGGATGAGAGCAGCGGTGTCAGGACATCAGGAGAGACAACCCGGGTATTTCCGGCTTTTTTCGCCCAATCACCGTACTCCCCTACCAGGGACAGGAGCACGTCCTGCCGTCTCTCCCCGGCGTACTCTTTCTCCATGCGGAAGTACAGGGATGCCATGTGGGCATAGGCCTCTGCCTTGTCGATCCAATCAGCCGTTTCGGTAACAAAATCCACGTTGCGACAGTCACGCAGCTTGCCGACAGTGCACAGGCGGTCACACTCGGCGATCAGCTCATCCAGCACCGCCTCGCCCTCGGTCTTGTATCGGGAGATGAGCTGTCCCAAGGCTACAGTGGAGGTATTGTTGTTCATGGGAGAGGCGCCCACCATGTCGATAAAGGCCAGCAGTTCCTCGGCCAACGCAGGGTCGAACCATGCAGCGGCAGCCCTGAGCGAGGTATCTTTGTCATATGCGGTAGGATTCCACAGGTAGTCGGCTGTGGTGAACAGCGGGATGAAGGAGGCGTTGCCTTGATTCATAGGGTTGGCGGTCAGGCCTGAAATGGAATTGTACAGTG
>CAZQAI010000201.1:0-3412 GCA_964591305.1 uncultured Clostridium sp. | reverse complement strand
CCGGCGGAAAAGAGCCGCCGCCCGGCCGCAGACGATTTAATCAGAGGTTCCCTAAAGTTTCCTTAAAGCTGTTCCGGCACCCAGCCCCGCAGCCAGCAGCGGCACAGATCCCAGCTCTCCTTCCACGGGTCGTCCGTGGGCTTGTCCCGATCCCGCAGAAGCTGGTAATTCCAGTAGATGTACCCGGCGCTTTCCGACCATGCGTCCATTTGAAGCGCCGCCACCTCCCGGAACCGTTTTTGTTTTAACTCAATCAGCTCCTCTGTCATTTCTCTGCCCTTCCCTACGTTGGTGGCGTAATCGCAGGAGACGCACCACTCCCCCACCACGACGGGGATGTGCTTTGCCACCTGTCTGATCTTCCACCGGTTGAACCCCACATAGATGCGGTATACCCACGGGAAATGCAGCGGGACGAATTTCTCCATGGCGAAGATGTAGATGTGGGTATCCAGCATGACGTTTTTCATCTTCTGCTGGTCAAAGAACCGGTTCCAGTGGGTGAGACGGAACCCGTCGTGGAATACGATTGTCTTTTCCTCCGGCAGGATCGCCCGCAGCCGGCGGTACGCCTGCGTATAAAAGGGCTTGAGAAAGCTCATGGGCACATACCATGATCCCTTCGCCTCCTCCTTGTCTGCGGCGGCGCGGAAGCTGGGGGAGGACACCCACACCGGAAAGCTGATGGGCTCGTTGAGGACCTGGATGCCGAACAGTCCCGGTCGGGCGGCGTACCGGCCCGCCAGCCGCTCCAGCACGGTCAGGGCAAACTCCACTTCCTCGGGGTTCCTGCACCACTTGCACACGCCGGTCAGCCCTCCATTGTCGTAGCCGTTTTGACTGCCGGGGACGGTGTGCAAGTCGATCAGAATCTGCACACCGTACCGCTCAGCCCAGTCAAAGGCCCTGTCCAGGTACTCGATGCACCCCAAAAATGGGGGACGGTCACCAAACACAAAGTATGGAACCGGAATCCGCACCAGGTTTACCCCTCGCTCCGCTACATACTCAAAATCTTCCTCTGTGATATAGGTGTCGCGGTGCTGCTTCATCCGCTCGTTTCGTTCCTCCGGTTCCATCAGCCGGTTGAGCCAGACCTCGTCCTCCGCGTCTACTCCAGCGAACATCTCCGGCTCCATCCATTTCTCAAGGACAAGCCAGTTGCCAAAATTAACGCCTTTGATTTGATTCGTCATTCGACTGCACCTCCAGTAATTCATACACCGCTGTTTCAAAGGGCGCAAGGTGTACCTCCCCCTGCACCTGCTGCCCTGTGTACAGCAGGATTGCTGACTGTCTGAGGGTAATTGTCTGCGGATTCTCAAGGAAGTTCAGCACAAACAGGTATCGCTTCCCTTCTCTCTGCCGCAGCACGAGCTCTACTCCCTCCGGGGCTTCGATCCAGCGCCGGAAGGGTTCCCGCACACCGGTGTAGTCCAGCAGGCGCTTTATGACATCCCGGGTGAAGGTGCTGCCGAAGTGGAGCACCCTTCCCTTGCCGTATGGATGCTCGGTCAGCGCCGCCTGACCCGCGTAATAGCTGTTCGCATAGGCAGCCAGGATGCGGGTATCCTCCAGCGGGGTCAGGATGTCATTGAATACAGGGGCCTCCAGGCGCACACCGTCCCAGAGGGCGTACACCTCCTCCTCGTTGGGGCTGGTAAAGGTAAAGTCCCGCACATCGGTGCCTGTGAGCTTTTGCAGCAGCCCGGGCTGAGGGGACATGACGCATTTCCCCGTGAGATCCTTGTACCCGCTGCGGCAGCCGAGGATCAGCGTGCCGCCCTGGGCCACATATTCCTCCAGCAGAGAAGCCCGCCTCTCGTCCATCAGAACCGGATGGGGATAGAAAACTACCGGGTATCCCGCCAGCTCCGCCGCCTGGGTATCCTCCCGCAGATACACGATATTGTAGGGGGTGTGGTTCAGCTCGGCGGCGGCAAAGATCTCCTGCTCACTGACCTTGCCTACCCGCCGGTGCCATGCGTCGGCGTCCATATCCCATTCGTTGTCATAGTCCTTGATGAGGGCGAAGGCTCCGACATTTTCCGCGCCGCACACAGGGTTCAGGGTGCGCAGCTTCCGGCAGAACTCTGTCACCTCGGCCAGCTTGCGGTTCTCCCGGTTGTCGTAGTCCAGGATGCCGTGCCAGTACATCTCGGTGCCGAAGGTGCAGGTGCGCCAGCGGAAGAACGAGATAAAATCCGCCCCCTGCGCCACGCTCTGCATGGCCCACAGCGTGAGCTGACCCGGCCGGGGCGCCGGGCCCTCCATGCGGTTGACCCAGCCGCTGGCCCCCGACTGCTGCTCCATGATGCCGAAGTGGGGGCATACGGCGCGGGTTTCGATGAGATTGCGCGACCACTTCCGGTCGTTCAGGCTCTTTGACGTCCGGGGGGACTCGTCCAGGCCGAAGGCCATGCTCGGGTAGGAGTCGTAGCAGTATACGTCCAGGCTCTCCCCGGTCATGCGGTGGTTGTCCAGGTGAGGGAACAGGCCGTTGGTGGTGATAAAATCCCCCGGCTTTTTATATTGCCGGATGATGTCCGCCTGGAGCTTGCAGAACCGGCAGGCGCTGTCTGAGACAAAGCGGTAATAGTCCAGCAGCATGGAGGGGTTATAGCCGCCGTTCAAAACGGGCCGGGGCCCGTAAATCTGCGCCCAATCGGTGTAGGTCTGGCTCCAGAACACCGTGCCCCACGCCTCGTTCAGCCGTTCCAAGGTTCCATACCTGTCCTGCAAAAACGCCTGAAACGCCGCATGATCCGCCGGGGAGCAGAACTCGTCCGTCTCGCAGTTGAGCTCGTTGTCCACCTGCCACCCCACCACCGCCGGGTGGGGGCCGTATCGCCGGGCCATCTCCTCCACGATCCGGGCGCACAGAAGCCGGTACACCGGCGCGTTGTAGTTGTAGTGCCGCCGTCCCCCGTGGCGGTAGGGAATCCCCTCCCGGCTGCAGTTGAGCACTTCGGGGTACTTCTCGGTCAGCCACGCCGGCGGCGTCGCGGTGGGCGTCCCTAAAATGACCTGGATGCCCTTTTCCTCGCACAGATCCAGAAAGCTGTCAAAAAGTTCAAAGTGAAAGACCCGTTCCTCAGGCTCGAAAATGCTCCAGGCAAACTCGGCGCAGCGAACCACGGAGAGCCCGGCGGCTTTTATACGCTCCAGATCCTCCGCCCACATCTCCTTCGGCCAGTGCTCCGGATAATAGCACACCCCCGCCGTCATGGTTTTCCATTGAAATTTCTGCTGATTCGGCATACTGATATTCCCTCCTGCGACGCACGCCTGCAATCCGGCCCCGCGCAAATTTTATCCCATTCCGGGGGCGTCTCGTTCCCCGGAAGATTCCTGTAGCATCCCAACCGCATCCTTTGGTATAATTGAACCACCGATTCCATGTTCTGTCAAG
>CAZQAI010000200.1:0-3413 GCA_964591305.1 uncultured Clostridium sp. | reverse complement strand
GGTTGTCGCAGTACACCGGACTTTTGATGCCGCTGGCCCAGGTAAAGGGTTGATCCGGACGGAAAAAGACGGCCCGGATGGCAAGCAGATCCTTTGCGATCTGAATTTCTGTTTTGGTCATATGACAGAACCTCCGTGAATGATCATTTTGCTTCATGCTGATTCATGTGAAAATATTGAATTATGACGGGAAACTTCAGAATCCAGCTCCTTCCTGAATACATTGCGGGGCAGGAACCTCACACGGAACCCCATGTGGGAGTTAATAAGGCGAAAAACGGCTATAAAACCATCGCTCAACATGAAAAAAGGCTTAAAAGTTTTCGGAAGTCCTGAACCCCTTTTTCAAAAGGGTTTCAGGCGGGGTGCAGGGGCAGAGCCCCTGCATTATTTATTGTGAATTTGGTAAAAACTCAGCCACGGCGCGGCGGTAAGCGGCCACCGGGTCGGGGGCGGCGGTGATGGGCCGGCCGACCACGATATAGTCCGAGCCGATCTCCCGGGCTCGGGCCGGTGTGGTCACCCGCACCTGGTCGCCGGCCTTGCCATCGGAAAAGCGGACACCGGGGGTGACGGTCAGAAAGTCCGAGCCGCACACCTCATGCACCTTCCCTGCCTCCAGAGGGGAGCAGACCACTCCATCCAGCCCTGCCAGCCGGGCGTTCTGTGCGTAGTGCATCACGACCTTGTCCATGGGCTCCCGGATGAGCAGGTCGCGCTCCATGCGTTCCTGGCTGGTGGAGGTCAGCTGTGTGACCGCAATGAGCAGGGGACGACTGCCGTCCGGCCTTGTCAGCCCCTCCAGGGCGGCCTCCATCATAGCCACGGTGCCGCCGGCGTGCAGGTTGCACATATCCACATCCAAGGCGGACAGCACCCGCATAGCCTTCATGACCGTGTTGGGAATGTCGTGAAGCTTCAGATCAAGGAATATCTTGTGTCCCCGTTGCTTGATGGCACGCACAATATCCGGTCCGGCTGCGTAAAAAAGCTCCATTCCGATCTTGACATAGGGCTTTTCGTCCCTGAAGCTGTCGAGAAAGGCCAATGCCTCTTGCCTGCCCGCAAAGTCGCAGGCGATGATCACATCCTTACCCATGATGGGCACCTCCTATCATGTCCTGAATATTTTCAATTCCGTACTGTGCCATGACGGCAGGCAACTGCCGCACGATGTCCCGGCAGGCGTAAGGATTGACCAGATTGGCCGCTCCCACTTCTACCGCTGTCGCTCCGGCCAGCATCATTTCGATCACATCCCGGGGTGTGCTGATGCCGCCCATGCCGATGATGGGGATGTCGACTGCCCGGTACACCTCGTACACCATGCGAAGGGCGACCGGGAAAATGGCGGGCCCCGAAAAACCGCCCATTTGGTTGGCGATCACAGGCCTCCTTGTCCGCAGGTCGATGCGCATGCCCATCAGGGTGTTGATCAGGCAGAGACCGTCGGCCCCCGCCTCCTGGCATGCCCTGGCGATGGACACAATGTCGGTTACATTGGGGGAGAGCTTGATATATACCGGCTTGCGGGTTACGGCCTTGACCGCTCGGGTCACGGCGGCCGCTGATTCCGGTCGGGTGCCGAAGCCCATGCCGCCCCCGTGGACATTGGGGCAGGACACATTGATCTCCAGGAGTCCCACCTGAGGCTGGGCGTCCAGCCGGGCGGCTACCTCGGCGTACTCCTCAGTAGAAAAACCGCATATGTTGGCGATCACGGGCTTGGAGAAGCAGGCCCGCAGGCGGGGCAGCTCCTGGGATATGACCTTGTCCACTCCCGGGTTTTGCAGGCCTACGCTGTTGATCATGCCGGCTGTGCAGTCTGCAATGCGGGGCGTGGGGTTGCCGAAGCGGGGCTCCCTAGTGGTTCCCTTAAAAGAGAGGGAGCCCAGGCAGTTGATGTCGTACAGGTCGGCGAACTCATACCCGTAGCCGAAAGTACCGCTGGCCGGAATGATGGGGTTATCCAGCAAAAGACTGCTCAGTGTGACCTTCATGCCTGCCATAGAATCTCCTCCTTCCGGAGCACTGGGCCTTCCTTGCATATGCGCTTGTAGCCGGTCACGGTCTTGCAGGAGCAGCCCATGCAGGCCCCGAATCCACAGCCCATGCGTTCCTCAAAGCTGAACTGGCCCGAAGTGTGCGTGCTTTTGTATACGGCTTTTAGCATTGGCTCGGGGCCGCAGGTGTAAAAGTAGGTATAGTCCAGTCCCTCCAGGGCATCGGTGACAAAGCCGCGGCGGCCGCAGGTGCCGTCAGCGGTGGTCACACGCACATCGGCCCCCAGACGGCGGAATTCATCCGCATAGAAGACATCAGCTTGACTGTTAAAACCCAGCACAGCCACAGGGGACTTTCCCTCGGCGATCAGCCTCCGGCACAGGCCGTACAGCGGCGGAACGCCCACACCGCCCCCCAGTAACAGGGGCGCCTGGCCGCTGGGGGCGGTGTCGTAGCCGTTTCCCAGGCCGGTCAGAAGATCCAGTCGGGTGCTGGGGAGGCAGTGGCTCAGCCGGTCTGTTCCCACACCCACCACCTTGTAAATAAGGGTCAGGGTGTCTGAGTCCCAGTCGCACACCGACAGGGGACGGCGCAGAAACAGACCGTCGATTTTGATGTTGACAAACTGTCCCGGAGCTGTGATGGCACCGGTGGGGCCGTCCAGCGTCATGCGGAACACATCCCGGGCAATGAGTTGATTGGTACGCAGGGTGAAGAATTGTTGCTCCATGTCCTGCCCTCCTTATGAATCAATGGTCGAGATGCACAGAGTGGTCTCTTCCAGCACATCCAGAAGGGTGCGTACCGTGTCAAGGGAGGTGAAAATATTGACATTATTTTCTGTGGCCAGAAGTCGGATCGCATGTCCGTCCTTTTCGGTGTTGGCAGAGTCCCCGATTTCGCTGGTGTTGATGATATATGAGATATACCCCTTGCGGATGGCCTCGGGAATTTCGTCACTGCCTTCGCTGATCTTACCCAGAATGTGCGTTCGGATGCCATGCGCTTTGAGGAAGGCTCCGGTGCCGCCGGTGGCCTGGATGTTGAAACCGAGCGTATAGAAGCGGCGCACAAGGGGCAGGGCTTCCTCCTTGTCACAGTCAGCCACCGTGACAAAGACGGTGCCATAATTCTGCAGCTTCATGCCCGATGCCTGAAGCGCTTTGTACATAGCCCGGTTGCGTTTGTCGTCGTACCCAATGGCCTCTCCGGTGGATTTCATCTCCGGGGACAGGTAGGCATCCAGTCCGCGAATCTTGTTGAAGGAGAACACAGGCACCTTGACATACCACCGCTTCTTTTCGTCGGGGTAGATGTCGAAGATTCCCAGCTCCTTGAGGCTCCTGCCCAGAATGACCTCGGTGGCGATGTCGGCCAGGCTGTAGCCGGTGGCCTTGGACAGGAAGGGC
>CAZQAI010000199.1:0-3432 GCA_964591305.1 uncultured Clostridium sp. | reverse complement strand
GTCCATGGACTACCGGGCGGGCATCGACGTCATGACCACCGAAACCACCTGCCTCTCCTCCATCTGGGTGACGGATGAGGTGACAAAAAAATATTATGAGATCCACCGCCGCCCGGAGGACTTTTCCTTCATGTCGCCCCTTGATGCAGATCAGCATCCCACCGGGGCCTGCTATGACGCCATGATCGAGATCAATCTGGATGAAATGGAGTCCATGATCGCCCTTCCCTTCCATCCCTCCCATGTATATTCCATTCACGATTTTCTCGCCAACGCAAAGGACATTCTGCGGGGGGTAGACGAGGAAGCGGCCACCACCTTCAGCAAGACTTCCCTGCATCTGGCTGACAAGGTATTGCCCGACGGCCGTGTGATGGCCGATCAGGGCATCATCGCCGGGTGCGCCGGCGGTATGTTTGATTCCATCGATGAGGCCGCCTGCATCCTGCGGGGAGGCTCTACGGGGAACGGATATTTCTCCCTGTCCGTCTACCCCACCTCTGTTCCGGTGTCGCTGGAGCTGACCCGCATCGGCGCTACCGCTGACCTTCTCTCGGCGGGGGCTGTGATCAAGCCCTCCTTCTGCGGCCCCTGCTTCGGCGCAGGGGATGTACCCTCAAACAACGGCTTCTCCCTCCGCCACACTACCCGTAACTTCCCCAACCGGGAAGGCTCCAAGCCCGGCGAAGGACAGCTGGCCGGCGTCGCCCTGATGGACGCCCGTTCGATTGCCGCAACCGCCCGGAACGGCGGCATTCTGACGGCGGCCACCGACATCGCATATGATTACATCCCCCATGAGTACCATTATGACAAAACGGTGTATGAGAAGAGGGTGTACCGGGGATTCGGCAAGGCCGACCCCGAAGCTGACCTGATCCTCGGCCCCAACATCACCGACTGGCCGCGGCAGTACCCTCTTGCGGAGCATATTCTGTTAGAACTGACCGCCGTCATCCGTGACCCTGTCACCACCACTGACGAGCTGATCCCCTCCGGTGAGACATCCTCCTACCGCTCCAACCCCTTGCGCCTGTCTGAGTTTGCACTGTCACGCCGGGTACCCGGGTATGTCGGCGCATCCAAGCTGATTGCCGCCCAGGAGTCCCAGCGAAGAGACGGCACCCTCTCAACCCATCTGCGGGAGGTTCTGTCGGCTGTCGGCGACCCGGATGAGCTGGCCGGAGATACCCAGTTCGGCTCCTGCATCTTTGCCAACAAACCGGGAGACGGCTCCGCCAGAGAGCAGGCTGCCTCCTGCCAGAAGGTATTAGGCGGATTCGCCAACATCTGCTACGAGTACGCCACCAAGCGGTACCGTTCCAACTGCATCAACTGGGGCATTCTCCCCTTCACTCTGCCTGCCGGTGCGGAGTTCCCGTATGAGGAAGGCGACTGTGTGTTCATCCCCCATGTACGCCGTGTTGTAGCCGAAGCGACAGAGACCATACCGGCCACGGTCATCCGCCGGGACGGTACCACCGCCTCCCTGACGCTGAAGCTGTCCGGGTTGACTGATAAGGAAAAGGAAATCATTCTGGACGGCTGTCTGATGAATTATTATGCCGCCCATACATCCGACTGATACGGGCACGACATAGCCGACGGACAAATTAAATAATTTAAATAAGGAAAGGTTTGAATATGGATAAAATCAAAATGACGGTGCCCCTTGTCGAAATGGATGGGGACGAGATGACAAGGATCCTGTGGAAGATGATCAAGGACGAGCTGATCCTTCCCTTTGTTGATCTGAAGACAGAGTATTACGATCTGGGTCTGCCGGAGAGGGAGCGTACCAAGGACCGGGTGACCGTGGACGCTGCACAAAGAGCCCGGGAACTGGGAGTAGCCGTCAAGTGCGCCACCATCACGCCCAACCGCCAGCGGGTAGAGGAGTACGGGCTGTCTGACATGTGGAAATCCCCCAACAGCACCATCCGCGCCATTCTGGACGGCACAGTGTTCCGCGCCCCCATCCTGGCTGACATGAATATGTTTCAGCCTCTGGTACGCACCTGGAAAAAGCCCATTACCATCGCCCGTCATGCCTATGGGGATATATACAAGGCCACCGAGTACCGGGTGCCCGGCGAGGGAAAAGCGGAACTGATTTTCACTGGCGCCGACGGAAAAGAAGCCTATCGCCACACAGTGTACGACTTCGAGTGTGCCGGTGTGCTTCAGGGGGCATACAACAAGGATACTTCCATCCGTTCCTTTGCCCATGCCTGCTTCCAGTATGCACTGGGTGTGGGGCAGGATCTGTGGTTTTCCACCAAAGACACCATATCCAAGCAGTATGACCAGACCTTCAAACTGATCTTCCAGGAGATTTATGACAACGACTACAAGGCCGCCTTTGAGGAACGGGGTCTGCGGTATTTTTACACGCTGATCGACGATGCCGTGGCCCGTGTGGTACGCAGCGAGGGCGGATTCGTCTGGGCACTCAAGAATTATGACGGCGATGTCATGTCCGACATGGTGTCCACCGCCTTCGGCTCGCTGGCCATGATGACCTCGGTTCTGGTCTCTCCGGATGGAAAATATGAGTATGAGGCCGCCCATGGTACGGTGACGCAGCACTACTACCGGTACCTGAAGGGAGAGGAAACCTCCACCAACCCCATAGCTACCATATTCGCCTGGAGTGGAGCGTTGCGTAAACGGGGCGAGCTGGATGGACTGACCGACCTGTGCACCTTCGCCGATAGACTGGAGGCTGCCAGCCTCGCCACCATCACCGACGGTGTGATGACCAAGGATCTGGTTGCGCTCCTGTCCGACGAGTACAAGGCCTCAGCAGGCGGGCATGTCAAAGCCGTCACCTCAGTTGAGTTCCTATCCGGCATACACAGTCGGTTGACAGCCACGATGTGTCCGTGACAAAATCGTCATATGGATAGAACCGCTGTGTCAAGAGAAACCGCCGCACAATCCCACCCAGGGCTTGTGCGGCATTTCGCTTTGGCGTGGCGGATTCCTGTCCCGCAACCACTGCATCCGACAAATTACCAGAAATTTAGGGGTACCCAATTCCGGCCTTTCTGATTATAATAAGAGCAGGAGTAAGGTCATGGCTGTGAATCATGCTGCCTTATACCTGAAATCCGGAAAGGAAGTTTCTTTATGGAGCTGATTGTGATCAACCAAAACAAACTGAAAATCATGCTGACCCAGCCGGATATGCAGCGGTATGAGTTGACTCCCGGTGCACTGGATTGTGCCGATGAGCAGACTCGCAGAACCTTCCGCCGTATCTTTGACGATGCCCGTTCTCAGACCGGCTTTGATACTTCGGGCGAGCGGCTTTTCGTTCAGCTGTACACCTCCCGGGAAGGCGGCTGTGAGATTTTTGTTACCAAGTTGGGAGAAAAAGCGGATGAAGCGGAAGAGACTCTGGCTCTTTCTCTCTCGGAAAGAGCGCTG
>CAZQAI010000198.1:0-3513 GCA_964591305.1 uncultured Clostridium sp. | reverse complement strand
GAGTCCAGAGAAACTTCTTTCAAGAAGTTTCTTTGGCGCTCCTTCGTTCTCTGGCGTTTTTGTCGTTCCGGCGTTCCTCGTTCACGCCGCCGAATCCCCAGACCCCCAGTGCCTGGGCGTAGGCGGCATAATCCAGGCCTTTGGGTTGAGCGATAAAGTGCGAGGCACCCTGCCGGCCGGCAGAATCCGTCCATTCTATGTATAGCACGTGATCCTCACGGCCGGAAAGGGAGACAGATCCGGCCGCTGTCCGCCCGTCGGCGGGGACGTTGACAGTACCCGCCATCAGGGCGGGAGCGGAGGCCAACGCCTCGGCGGAGGGCAGACCGGCGGCGTCTGTGACCCGGTAGGTAAGTGTCAGACCGGCGGCGGTATCATTGATGGCATGGAGAGTGTACTGACTGCCTGCGGAACCCTCCACCGGGTCGGAGAAGGCCACCAGCACCGGGCGCTGGGCCCGCTTGATGAAGAAGTAGGCCAGCTTGGGGACAAAGTCGTAGCCTACCACGGCATCCGAAATCTGCGGCCAGCCGTCCAGCAGGTTCCACCAGATGATGCCGGTCTTGTCCCACTTGGCGGTGCGGAACCGCTCAATGAAGTATTTCATGGCCTCGGCCTGGGACATCTGGCTCATGCGGGCAAAGGTGTCCAGATCCCGTGGCACGTCACGGAACATGTGTCTGACCTGCGCCGTCATCAGGGAAATGCGATAGCCAAACGTATTGTGTTCATTCAGCTCCATGCCGGTCTGGTGAGCCAGCCAGGACGGGCGGGGCGTCCCGGCGAAGGGATCCTCTTCCGTGCCCCGGTCAAAAATCGGCCACAGCTCATCGGCGGGCAGAAACGCAGCCAGTGAGGATGGGGCGGGACATCCGTGATACCCGGTCTCGGAGGCAAAATGGCAGGTGGCGGTGCGGTAGTAGTCCCCCTTGAAGTAGTCCCGGGGGCCCCAGAGGTGATCCTCCGAAAGACCGTTGCCCCGGTGTTCGAAGGCCTGCCCGTCAATATACGGGGAGGAAGGCAGGTAGGGGCGGGTGAAATCCTCCGCTCGCAGCACCTCAGGAATGACAGTCCGGGTTAGGGCATTGTCCCCGGGGTTTCGCGTGAAGGGGTAACACATCATCCAGAAGTAATCGCACTCGTTGTCCCCCGCCCACAGGCAGAGGGACGGATGATGGCGCAGCTTGCGGACGACCGACTCCACTTCGACCGTCAGGTTGTACTTCATTTCCTCATCCTGAGGGTAGCTGGCACAGCCCATGGCAAAGTCCTGCCAGACCATGATGCCCTTCTCGTCGCAGAAGTCGAAGAAGTCGTCGTCCTCGTACACGTTTCCGCCCCAACAGCGGACGGCGTTGCAGCCGATGTCGTCTAAGAGCGCCAACGCCCGGGGGAGGCGCTGGGCGTCCCGGCTGTGGAAAGCGTCCAGCGGCACCCAGTTGGTGCCCATGACAAAGACAGGCTTGTGGTTGATGAGAAAACGGAATTCACCCCTGCCGTCCTGATCGATCAACGAGGTGCGATCCAGTTCGACGGTGCGGATCCCGATGCGCAGAGTCCGCTTGTCCACGGCGGCATGACGGCGCCACAGGGTAACGGTCACGTCGTAGAGGTTGGGGTCACCTGCGTTCCTGGGGTACCACAGCCTGGCATCGGACACGAAAATCTGAACATTGCCGAAGGTGTGCCAGACATCCTGCTTCTCGTAAAAACGGGAGTCGCCGCAGATGCCCTCCACAGATATTTCGTACTCATTGCAAAGCTCCTCCTCTGTGGAAAAGTGGTAGTAAAGGTTGAGGCTTGCCCGGGCATTGTCGGGATCAACCTCCCAGGTGTAGAGAAACATGTCCTCGATGCGGGGGGGCGGCTGCTTGATCTCCAGCCACACGGGACGCCAGATGCCGCCGGAGACGGAGCGACACAGAATGTCCCAGCCGAAGGAGGAGGGCGCCTTGCGCATATGGAGGGAGGCATAATGATACTTGAAGGCCCCGGCGGAGGGAGGAAGGTAGTTCCAGTCGTTTTGCGCATCGAGCATGGTTGGGTGGATGTGCACCAACAGCTCGTTACCGGCGGGCTTGAGAGGCGGCAGGGAAAACTCGTGGGCCATAAACATATTTTTCCCGCCTCCGATATGTACACCGTTGACATAGGCGCTGAAAACCGTATCCACGCCCTCAAAGTGAAGGACGGTGCGGCCCTCCTCCGTTTCCTCATCGGGGATGTAGCCTACAGGTGCATCGAAGGTCGTGACATAGAAGAGGTGGCGGTCCTCCAGCTTACGCAGCCCGAGGATGTTGGTGCCGAAAAAGGGATCGTCAATCAGTCCCGCCCGGAACAGATCCAGCTCGAAATTGCCGGGGACATCGGCCGGCACCGTGACACACCCTTCGACAGTGGCGGGGACGGTCGACGCGGGCAGCTCAGCGGCGCAGACCGGGTCATGGCCGAGACCCGTGCGGAGGGCACGGTACAGACTGTGGGGCATGACGGTCAGCTTAAAGGGAGTAGTCAGGGCATATTTCATACAAAGCAACCTCCTTCGGCAAGTTGGACATTCGCAGACGCCGAGACGCAGCCGGCAACCGTACAAGGTTCATATTTGTTCTTGCTGCGTCTATTACACTGTATACGCCGGGAAGAATGTACGCAAAGCGTACATTCTTCGAGACGCAGCCGGTAACTGTACAATATTTGTTTTGTTCTTGCTGCGTCCATTACACTGTATACGCCGGGAAGAATGTACGCAAAGCGTACATTCTTCGAGACGCAGCCGGTAACCGTACAAGGTTCATATTTGTTCTTGCTGCGTCTATTATAGCATAAACCCTCCGGCTTGGCAAGACGTATACACCAGGAAGTAAGAAAATTTTCGCATGATTTTGGCTAAAATGCTTGACCGGACGGTGGGGCTATGGTATAATAGACGCAGCACAAACAAATTCATAACCGGAAATTACCGGCTTCCCGGCGTTTATAATTCATAGGAGGTTAATGTGATGTTACCTATTGCCATTCAGGTGTATTCCGTTCGTGATGATGCCGCTGCCGATCTGCGGGGCACGTTGGAGAAGATCAAAAAGATGGGCTACGATGGGGTGGAGTTCGCCGGTCTGTACGGACACAGCGCCGCCGAAGTAAAGGATATGTGCGCCCAGGTGGGGCTGGTGCCTCTGTCTGCGCATGTGCCTTACTACGATATGATCGCCGACCCCGAGGGCGTGCTGGGCGAGTACGCCGCCATCGGCTGCCGTTATGTGGCCATTCCCTACCTGACCCCTGAGTGCCGTCCCGGTACCGACGGGTTTGCCAAGGTGGTGGAGAATGCCGCCATGCTGGGCAGGGTCGCCAAGTCTCTGGGCATGACGCTGCTGTATCACAATCACGACTTTGAGTTTACCAAGCTGGACGGCAAGTATGCCCTGGAGGTGCTGTACGACACCGTGCCTGCCGACCTGCTGGCCACCGAGTTGGATGTGTGCTGGGTGCGGGTCGGCGGCGAGGAACCGGCGG
>CAZQAI010000197.1:0-3547 GCA_964591305.1 uncultured Clostridium sp. | reverse complement strand
AAGTAATCACGATAAATTCAATACATAATAAATGTATTGAAAGTTCTTTGGGGGTCTGTGCGTTCCTCCGTTCCCCGGCTGAACTGTAACAGGCGTGCGCCATGAATTATGCACTACATGAAAGAATAATCTTGACAAACCGTTGGTCATGGTGTATAATCATGTTCAAGGAAGCGGCTTGTGCCGTACCGAACATTTTGAATGAAAGGATGATTCCATGAAACACGTAAAGATATGGGTAACAGCTCTGATGCTCCTGGCTGTGTTGCTCCTGGGCCTTGTAGGCTGTGGTGAAGAAGAAATCAATGATCCAGCCGAGAGCGGTACCGGTACCTCCACAGAAGCGCAGACAGAGGATCCGGCGGAAAAGCCGACGGAGACCGCTGAGCCGGAATCGGAGACAGAGACTGCCGCCGAGACCGAAACCGAAACCGAAACCGAAACCGAAACTGAAACAGAGGTGTATAAGTTGAACAAGGAAGCATCCCGGCTGGATGACAGCATGACCAATCTTTTTGCCGGTACGACCGTCAGGAACGAGACCGTGATGTTCTTGGATCCCGGCCAGGAAAGGAGCCTGCTCTACAAGGCAGATGAGATTCTGTCTGTCACCTCATACGATGGCAAGACTACCTATGTGGCAGGCAAGGATTATGAACTGAAGGATGGCAAGATCGTAGCCCTGGAGGGCACCTCCATCCCCTGTATCACCAGTGAGGTTTACTACGGAGCTGACTCATCCTCCTTCCTGATGACAGAGCACAACGGGGAAAACGTGTACACCTACTGGGGGGAGGCTACGGCCATGACCAAGTGGCAGGTATGCGTCACATACACCCACTCTGACACATGGGAGGGCTTTGTACCCACCTGCGAGGTCAGAACCTATGAAAAACTGATTCAGAAGCTGCAAGCCGGGGAGGATGTGACCGTCATTTTCTATGGCGACAGCATCACCTTCGGTGCCAACGCAAGTTTTATCGTGGGCTGTGAGCCGGGACAGCAGAGCTATCCGCTGCTGCTGGTCAAGGCACTGGCTGACCTGTTCGAGTATAAGGTGCAGTATGTGCAGACCGGTCTGCCCAGCACCAGCCAGGTGCCGGCAGCGGAGTATGTAGCCGGTGACAAGGGAACCATTACCTACATCAACCCTTCGGTGGGCGGCTGGACCTCTGCTGACGGTGTCAGTCATTATGAACAATATGTTAAGCCTCAGATCGAGACCTATGGCTGTGACCTGTTCGTAGTGGCCTTCGGTATGAACGATGGCAATGTTTCGCCCCGCACGACAAACAGCAACTGCAAAAAAATCCTGGACAATGTGTTGGAGCAGGCTCCCGGTACCAGCCTGATGTATGTCTCTACCATGGTGCCCAATCCCAATGCTACCAACGGCTGGTATGGATACCAGGAAAAACAGGAAGCATCCCTCATCACGGAGGCAGAGAACTATATGGAGGCCGGTGTTCCCTGTGCAGTGGCACCGGTGACGAGCGTCAGCAAGGCTGTCCTGGAGCATAAGGAGTTTATGGACTACACCGGGAACAACATCAATCATCCCAACGACTTCTTCTCCCGCGTCTATGTACAGACCCTGTTCCAGACCCTGATCGGGTATGAAAGTCTGGATTGACCCAAAAGTATAAGCCAAGGGAGGACCGCCTGCACGGTGGTTCTTCCTTTTGTTTATATGCAAGACCATGATGCCTCACTGGAGACAGGCTCATAATCCTTCCGCAAAGTGTCCATACTATCCGCAAATGTCAAAACCCATCGGATAACATGAAAGAGAGACGGCTGTCCGGCGGGGGAGGAAAGGATAATGTAGCCATGAAATATTTGTGGATGGAGCATGTGGATCCGCCTATATTCCCCACTCTGGACGGCGACCGGGAGACCGATGTGTTGGTCATAGGCGGCGGAATGGCAGGTGTGCTCTGCGCCCGGGAGCTGAAGGAGCGAGGAGCGTCATATATCCTGCTGGAGGGGCAGCGGATCGGCGGCGGCATCACCAAGGGAACAACGGCGGTACTGACGGCTCAGCATGATACGCTGTATCAGGACATGATCAGGGAGCAGGGGGCGGAGAAAGCCGGGCTGTATCTCCATGCCAATCTGAGTGCTGTGTCCAAGTTCCGCAGGCTGTCCGGTGAGATTCCCTGCGATTTTGAGGATCAACCCTCGGTGATGTACTCCCTGCACGACAGGGCCATGATGGAGAGAGAGGAGGCAGCCGTGCACTCGCTGGGGGTCGATGTGTCCTTTACGACGGAAACACCTATGCCGTTTCCGGTGGCCGGGGCGGTCAGGTATGACGGTATGGCACAGTTTCACCCGCTGAAGTTTCTGTACGGAATCGCCCGGGAGCTGAACATTTTTGAGAACACCTTTGTCCGGGAGCTGGACGGAACTACGGCTATCACGGATAAGGGTAAAGTCCGTGCGAAAAAGGTGATCATAGCCACCCACTACCCCTTTGTCAACAGTCACGGGCTGTACTTTATGAAGCTGTATCAGAATCGCTCTTATGTCATTGCGCTTGAAAAAGCGCCGGAACTGGGCTGCACCATTGAAGACGCCGCAGACAACGGGATATACCTGCGGAATTACCGGGGCCTTTTGTTGGTGGGCGGAGGGGATCACCGAACAGGAAAGCAGGCCAAGGGCGGCTGTTTTGCATCACCGAGGGCTTTTGCTAAAACGTATTTTCCCGGCTCCCGGGAGGTATATGCTTGGGCCAACCAGGATTGTGTCAGCCTGGACGGCGTGCCGTATATCGGCCCTTACAGCGCAGGACTTCCGCATGTGTATGTAGCCTCCGGGTTTGGTTTGTGGGGGATGACCACCTCCATGGTTGCCTCAGAGATCCTGACCGATATGACAGAGGGCCGGAAAAACCGTTTCGCCCCGGCTTTCGCACCGGACAGACATCTGAGTTATGGGCCTCTTTTCGGCAATATCGGGACGACACTGCTGCATTTTGCATCGCCCACTCTCAGGCGCTGCTCACATCTTGGTTGTGCCCTGACCTGGAATCCCATTGAACACAGCTGGGATTGCGCCTGTCATGGTTCCCGCTTTGACGAGCAGGGGCATCTGATCGACAATCCCGCTATGAAAGATATATCCGTTCCGGAGGAGAGTAAAACAGCCAGTGATGCCCGGCCCTGATAACGCCTGGGGGAACGAAGGAACGCCAGAGAAACTTCTTGAGAGAAGTTTCTCTGGACGCTTCAAGAACTTTTAAACAGAACTCTGATTTTCAAGGCAAAACATACGACAGAGGCAACTGTTTCGGTAACCCTACGCTGGGGCCCCTGCTCCCCGCTCTGTTTTATATGTGATGGCTCCCTCTTCACCAAAGGGGATCGGCAAGGGGCGTCAGCCAATTGCCATTATTTTCCTCTGCGGCCGGGGGGGTTGGGGGGCTTCTTTCAAGAAGCCCCCCGGGCGTTCCTCCGTTCCCCGGCTGAACTGTAACGACTCTTGAACTTTTAAATAAAAATGGTTGATTATCTCAAAAAAACCTTGATTTACGGGCATACAC
>CAZQAI010000196.1:0-3559 GCA_964591305.1 uncultured Clostridium sp. | reverse complement strand
AAGCCCGATGATACCGCCGATGCGCTTGCCATCGCCATATGCCATGCCCACAGCGGCTGCTCTCGGCTGGCGTCGTACTATAATAAATAGGCAGATAAAAGTAACGTCATCCTCAGGGAATGTCTGTAGAACACAGACTTTGCGAAAAGATGCGTCACGGAGGAAAAGGCCGGATGTCATGCTTATCCGGCCGTTGAAAGGAAATCAGCTATGTGGTGTGCCGACCAATGGAATGATTATGAACTGATCGATACCTCGGATGGGGAACGCCTGGAAAGGTGGGGACAATATGTGCTGATACGTCCCGACCCGCAGATCATATGGCACGGATGCGCCGTTTCCCCATTATGGAAAAAAGCGCATGGAATATACCGCCGATCTGCATCCGGTGGCGGAGCCTGGATCAAGAGCGATCTGCCGCCGCAGTGGACAATCGGTTATGGGGATCGGTTTCGTTTTGTCTTGCGCCCCATGGGATTCAAGCATACGGGGCTTTTCCCGGAACAGGCAGCCAATTGGGATTGGTTTTCGAACATCATCCGGCAGGCCCGTACCGACCGTCCTGACCGCCCGGTCAAGATACTGAACCTGTTTGCCTATACCGGCGGAGCCACCATGGCTGCTGCCGCTACAGGAGCCTCGGTGGTTCATGTGGATGCAGCCAAAGGCATGGTAGCACAAGCCAAAGAAAATGCACAGCTGTGCGGTCTGGCTGATGCCCCAATCCGCTACATTGTGGATGACTGCAAGAAGTTCGTAGAACGGGAACTCAGGCGTGGCAACCGTTATGATGGCATCATGATGGATCCACCCTCCTACGGCCGGGGCCCGGGGGGTGAAGTCTGGAAACTGGAGGACAGCTTGGATGAGTTAATTGATCTGGCGGCTAACCTGCTTTCCGATCAAGCTCTGTTCATGCTTGTCAATTCCTATACCACAGGCCTCTCTCCCATGACCATGAGCTACCTGGTTGATCTCAAGATCAGGAAAACACACGGCGGCCATACCGAGGCCGGAGAACTGGGCCTGCGTGTCAAATGCACGGGCTCCCCGCTTCCGTGCGGTGCCAGTGCCCGTTGGCAACGGCAGTAAGCCTTTGGTTACATAAGGCTTTTCGATTTATGGAAAACCACATTATCTTACGCTCTCGAGGTGTCAGATGTCAAGTCATGATCAGAACCGTACATTAATCCAGGTCTGTGACCTATCCTATGCCTATCCTGTGGCCGACGGTACTCCTGTCCCGGTGCTGTCCCATGTCAACCTTACCGTGAGGGAAGGGGAGTATATCGCTATTTTGGGACATAACGGATCAGGTAAATCCACGCTTGCTAAGCTTTTGAATCTGGTGATAGACGATTATACCTACGCAGAGGGGCAGATACTGGTGAGCGGTCTGGATGGCCCGGACGCACAGCCACGGAATATCCTGTCCGAGGATATGACCGAGGAGGATGTACTGAATCTGCGACGACGGATGGGGATGGTCTTCCAAAACCCGGATAACCAGCTGGTTGCAACCGTGGTGGAGGAAGATGTGGCCTTTGGACCGGAGAATCTGGGTATTCCACAGCCGGAATTAGGACAGCGGGTACGTGAAGCACTTGAAACGGTGGGTATGACGGAGTATGCCGGTCATGAGCCACACAGGCTGTCAGGCGGGCAGAAGCAGCGGGTAGCCATCGCCGGCATCATCGCCATGAAACCCCGGTGTATGATTTTTGATGAATCCACTGCCATGCTGGATCCTATGGGACGCCGTGAGGTTGTGAGCACCATCGAAAAACTCAACCGGGAGGATGGCATAACCGTGTTGTCCATCACCCACTATATGGAGGAGGCAGCCCGGGCTGACCGCGTATTAGTTCTCTCGGACGGACAGATCATACTGGACGGCACACCTGATGAAATTTTCTCGAGAGGGGATATTCTGCGTCAGGCGGGGCTGGATCTGCCGCAGTATACCGCTGCTGCCCAGTATCTCAGGGCCAGGGGGGTTCCTGTCAAGGGATCGCTCAATACCCCGGAGGACTGTGCAAAGGCCATCTTGATGGCATGGAATACCAAAAATAATGAATAAGCCGGAAGGAAGCAATGAAAAAAAAGTTGAAAAAAAATACCGGAGACCCCGGGGCTGCGCAAGCAGAGAGTACGACCGAGGTTTTGCCTCGCGAGCCTGCCGGCGAGATTCCCAAACTGCGTCTGGAGCATGTCACCTTTCGGTACTCTGCCGGAACCCCGTTCGAGAAAAAAGCTTTGGATGATGTCAGCCTGGACATTCGTAGCGGACGCATTACGGGGCTCATCGGACATACCGGATCGGGAAAATCCACCATGGTGCAATTGTTCAACGGACTGATCCGCCCCGAAAGCGGACGGGTTCTGCTTGATGGGCGGGATATATGGGAGAAGCCGAAAGAAATCGGAAAGGTGCGTTTCCGGGTGGGGCTTGTCATGCAATATCCGGAGTACCAGCTTTTTGATGAGACAGTCCGGGCGGATATTGCGTTCGGCCCCAAAAATATGAAACTCCCGCCGGAGGAAATCGAAGAAAGAGTGGCGGAAGCCCTCACGTTTGTGGGGCTATCCGCTGACCTGATGGACAAATCTCCTTTTGACCTGTCGGGGGGTCAGAAACGGCGGGTGGCTATTGCGGGTATTATAGCCATGCGTCCCGAAGTATTGGTATTGGATGAGCCGGCAGCCGGACTTGACCCCCAGGGACGTCATGCAATTTTTACCGGCATCCAAGAGTACAACAAGCGTACGGGGCGGACTGTGGTGATCGTCAGCCATAGCATGGAAGATATGGCCCAATACTGCGATGATGTCGTGGTCATGAACCATGCACAGGTGCTTATGAGCGGAACGCGAGATCAGATTTTTGCCCGGGCTGACGAGCTTGAGGCAGTGGGATTGGATGTGCCGCATATCACCCGGCTTGCCTTGCTGCTCCGGGCGGGAGGAATGCCACTGGATGGTGGCTTGTATACGCTGGAGACCGTCGAGGAGGCCTTGTGCTCCGCATTTGGTCTGCCTTTCTCCAAACCTTGCAGCAAAGAGGGTGAGTGATTATGATGAATATTGCACTCGGCCAGTATTATCCCGCTGATTCGGTGCTGCACCGTATGGATCCTCGTGCCAAGGTACTCTGCGCCATCGCGTACATCGTGTCATCCTTTCTCTGTAAGAATTTCTTTTCTTTTGTCCTGCTGGCGGCATCTGCCCTGATTCTTATTGCAATCAGCAGTATACCCCTGAAAATTGTCATACGCAGTATCCGTGCGTTGATATTCATTATGGCTTTCACCGCTTTCATCAATATTTTCTGGATCAAAGATACCGGTGTGGAGCCTCTGTTTCAATGGCGGTTTATCACCATATACACCAAAGGTCTGTACCACGCACTGTTCATTCTAGTGCGTATAACGGTCATGATCATCGGTACCAGTCTGTTTCTAACCTATACCACAACGCCCATTGCGTTGACGGATGCGATTGAACGCCTGCTTTATCCGCTGGCTCTGCTCCATGTTCCGGTTCACACTTTCGCTATGAT
>CAZQAI010000195.1:0-3575 GCA_964591305.1 uncultured Clostridium sp. | reverse complement strand
TCTATTTTACCTTATTTTGTCCTTCTT
Organism: uncultured Clostridium sp.; assembly: GCA_964591305.1. GTDB lineage: Bacteria > Bacillota > Clostridia > Oscillospirales > CAG-272 > CAMEON01. Next base: position 3,548 of record CAZQAI010000195.1, on the reverse strand, counting down.
GTCAATACTTTAGAGAATTTTTAGAGGTATCCATAAATGTATTGAAAGTTCTTTGGGGGGTCCGGGCGCTCCTCCGTTCCCCGGCTGAACTGTAACGAGGGATTCCCTTAAATTTGAGAATGATTCTCAAATCTCTTGACAAAGTTCAGAAAGTGTGGTATACTGTTGCCTTGCGGAAGGAGGCGGTTTGATGGCGACATACAGAACGCGGGGGAGGCAGCGGCTGCTGTCCTTCCTGTATGATCACCCGGACAAGCAGTTCACGGCGGCGGAGCTGTACCGGGAACTGTCGGGAGATGACGGTATATGCCCGGTGGGTAAAAGCTCGCTGTACCGTCAGCTGGCCGGCCTGTGCGACGACGGAACTGTTCGGAAATATCGCAGCGACAAGGAGGATTCCTTTGTCTACCAATTTGTAGGGCAGGGCGATTGCAGCCATCATTTCCACCTGAAATGCCTGGTCTGCGGTCGGCTGATCCACCTGGAATGCAGTCTGAGCAATGATCTTCTCGCCCACATCCGGGAGGATCATGGCTTCCGGGTGGACAGCGGACGCTCCATCCTGTACGGCTGCTGTGAAGCCTGCGCCGCCCGATCTTCCGAATCGGAGGCAGACCCTGAAGCAAAAGGAAAGGATAAGGTACATGTTGAATAGAAACGACTGCACCGGCAGCACCGGCTTTATGGGTCGGTGCCATATAGGCCGGAGCCTATACGGCCATATAGTGTTGTATGCCGCTGCCCTTCTTCTGTTATGCTCGATCGCTCTCCCGCTGTCCGGCTGTAAGGGATCAGCCGACCCCCGGGATGACGGCGTGACGCGCATTGTCTGTACCGTTTTCCCGGCGTGGGAATTCTGCCGGGCAGTGACGGAGGGCACCGATGCTGTGGTGATCCTGCTCAGCCATCAGGGGCAGGATCTGCACAGCTTTGAGCCCTCCGCCGCCGACATGGCAGAGTTGGCCCGGGCTGACCTACTTGTGTATACGGGTGGCGCCTCGGAGGCGTGGGTGGAAGGAGCTGTCCGGGCCTCGGGCAACACCGGCCTTCGCACCGTTGCCATGATGGATGTCTGCGATACCATGGTCGAGGAGATTCCCGAGGGAGCCGACACGGATCACGACCACGATCATGAGCAGCAAGGTACACAAGTGGAGTATGACGAGCATGTCTGGACGTCCATCCGCAACGACGTGCTGATCGTGGGAGCTGTGACCGACGTCCTGACCGGCCTGGATCCCGAAAATGCAAGCACCTACCGGGCCGGGGCCGACGCCTATATCGCCGAACTGAATACGCTGGAGGCGGCTTATGCCGACATGGCGGCCTCCGCTGTACGGCATGCCATCCTCATTGCCGACCGGTACCCCTTCGCCTACCTGATGCGGGATCTGGGACTGACCTGCTACGCTGCCTTTCCCGGCTGTTCCTCCGAGAGCCAGGCCTCCTTTGCCACACAGATCTTTCTGGTGGAAAAGGTGAAGGAGCTGAACCTGCCCTGCATTTTCACCGTGGACAACGGTCAGGGCTCGGTGGCGGAACCCGTCAGCGCCCAAACTGGGGCGGAGGTACTCCGCCTGTGGTCGGGGCAGACATATCAGGAAGGCCTGACATATCTGGATATGCTCAGGGAAAATCTTGCGAATCTGAAGCAGGCGCTGGCATGAACACTACCATTTTATCTGCAAGGGAGGCGGCTTAAAGCATATGAAGCATGCTGTAGGACCCAATACGCTCCCGCCGGGCGTGCTTTTACAGGCGGAGGAGGTGTCCTTGGGTTATGAGGGACATGCCGTTGCGTCCGGAATCAGCTTTACCGTGTCGGAGGGAGATTACCTCTGCATCGTGGGAGAAAACGGCTCGGGTAAGTCCACGCTGATCAAGGCCATACTGGGCCTCCATGCCCCCCTTGGCGGGCGGTTGGACATGTCTGCGGCCCTGCGCCGGGAGGGGATGGGGTACCTGCCTCAGCAGACTCCTGCACAAAAGGATTTTCCCGCTTCGGTCAGAGAGGTGGTGCTGTCGGGATGTCTGCGGCGGCTGGGGATGCGCCCCTTCTTTGGACGCCATGAAAAGCGGTTGGCCGGGGAGGCTATGGCCCGGCTGGGGATCGCTCCTCTGGCGGATCGCTGTTACCGCGATCTGTCCGGGGGTCAGCAGCAGCGGGTGCTGCTGGCCAGGGCTTTCTGCGCCGCCGGGCGCATGATCCTTTTGGACGAGCCCATTGCCGGGCTTGACCCTGTGGCCATGCAGGACATGTACGCCATGATAGCCGAGATGAACCGGCCCGCCGCCGGGCGCCCCACGCCGGGGCGTCCCCACTTGGGCCCTGGCGTAGCGGTGATCATGGTCTCCCACGATATTCCGTCGGCGGTGCGTTATGCCTCCCACATTCTGCACATAGACGGAACGGGCAGCTTTTTCGGCACCACCGCCGAGTATGTGAAAACCCCTGTGGGAAGGCAATTTTCCGGTCTCGCCCCGGATATGTGCCCTGATATCCATGAGGGCAAGCCGGCGGACGGTCTCTCTGCGGACACCGCCACAGGCAAATCGGAGAGCAAAGGGAGGGATGTGCCATGACAGCCGCTGTGTTTCTTCCCTGCTGTTCCGCCTGGCGCGGCATGGTGTCTGCCAGCATCCTGGGTACGCTCCGCACCTACCTGTCCTACTCCTTCGTGCGCTATGCGCTCATTGCCGGGGTGATGATCTCGCTGTGCGCCGGCCTTTTGGGCGTCATACTGGTACTCAAGAGGTACGCCATGATCGGGGACGGTCTGTCCCACGTTGCCTTCGGGGCTATGGCTGTGGCGGCCGTGCTCAACCTGGCGCCCATGACGGTGGCTCTGCCGGTGACGGTGGAGGCGGCGATCCTGCTGCTTCTGGCCGGCGAACGAAGGCGGATCATGGGAGATGCCGCCATTGCCATGCTGTCGGCGGGGGCGCTGGCGGTGGGTTACCTGCTGCTCAACCTGTTTCCTTCGGCCAACACGGGCAAATTCAGCGAGGATGCCCTGTTCGGCTCCTCCTCCATGCTGACTTTGAGTGTGTCGGATGTGTGGATGAGTGTGGTGCTGGCTTTCCTTGTCCTTGCGTTTTTCATTCTTTTTTACCACCGCATTTTCGCCGTGACCTTTGATGAGCGCTTCGCCGCCGTAAGCGGCACCCGGACACGGGTCTATCACTTTCTGATCGCCGCCATCAGTGGGGTGGTGATCGTCCTGGCCATGAAGCTGGTGGGAGCGCTCCTTGTCTCGGCACTCATTATCTTCCCGGCCCTGACCGCCATGCGTCTGTTCAAAAGCTTCCGTGGGGTTGTCATCTGTGCCGCCGTTCTGTCTGTGACGGGTTCCGTAGCCGGTCTTTTACTTTCCATCCTCTACGGAACCCCCACCGGTGCCACTGTGGTCGTTCTCCATACCGCCTTCTTTGGCCTATTCTCTGCCATCCGGGCGTTGAAGGGGTAAGCAACGCGGAGCTTTGCGCAGTACACCTTTTTGGGCTTCGCCCGAAGCATTTTTGGAGCTCCGCTCCAGGAGCACCAGAGG
>CAZQAI010000194.1:0-3591 GCA_964591305.1 uncultured Clostridium sp. | reverse complement strand
TATCAACTGGTGCCCCCACTGCGTCACCGCCCTGTCCGACGCCGAGGTGGAATACACCGAACAGCAGGGTTCCTTCTGGCACATCAAGTACCCCATCAAGGGTGAGGACGGATATGTGGAAGTGGCGACTACCCGTCCTGAGACCATGTTCGGAGACACAGCCGTAGCCGTCAACCCACAGGACGATACCACCAAGCATCTGATTGGAAAGACCCTGATTCTGCCCATTGTGGGACGGGAAATTCCCGTCATTGCCGATGAGTATGTGGAGATCGGCTTCGGAACAGGCTGTGTGAAGATTACCCCCGCTCATGATCCCAATGACTTTCTGGTAGGTCAGCGGCATAACCTTGAGCAGATTCGGGTCATGAACGACGACGCCACCATGAACCACTACGCCGTCAAGTATGAGGGGATGGACCGCTACGCCTGCCGCAAAGCCCTGGTGGCAGACCTTGAAGCCCAAGGATACCTTTTGTCGGTAGAGCCGCATACTCATAATGTCGGCACCTGCTACCGTTGCCACAACACAGTGGAGCCTATCACATCGGATCAATGGTTTGTCAAAATGGCTCCGCTGGCTGAGCCAGCGCTGGAGGTGGTGAAGAACGGGACGGTGCGCTTTGCCCCGGATCGCTTCTCGAAAATATATGTCAACTGGATGGAAAACTGCCACGACTGGTGCATCTCCCGTCAGCTGTGGTGGGGACACCGCATCCCTGCTTTCTACTGCGATGCCTGTGGCAAGATGACAGTCTCCAAGGAGGATATTACGGTTTGTCCCGCATGCGGAAAACCGGTGCATCAGGAAACAGATGTGCTGGACACCTGGTTCTCCTCTGCTTTGTGGCCCTTCTCCACCATGGGTTGGCCGGATAAGACCGATGAACTGGAAAAATACTATCCTACAAGTGTGCTGGTGACGGGGTACGACATCATCTTCTTCTGGGTAGCCCGCATGATCTTCTCCGGTCTGGAGCATATAGGCCGTGAGCCCTTCTCTACCGTCTTCATCCACGGACTTGTGCGGGATGCCCAAGGCCGAAAAATGTCCAAATCCCTAGGTAATGGTATCGACCCACTGGAGGTCATCAAGCAGTATGGCGCTGATGCCCTGCGGTTCGCATTGGCCACCGGTAATTCCCCCGGAAATGACATGCGGTTCTCGGACGAAAAGATGGAGGCCGCCCGCAATTTTGCAAACAAACTGTGGAACGCTTCCCGGTTCGTCCGCATGAACCTGACCATTGATGAGATTCACATGCCGGAGGCTACAGACCTGGCTCCTGAGGACAAATGGATCCTGCATGAATTCAACAAGCTGGCCGAGAGTGTAAGCACAAACATCGATGAATATGAGGTGGGTGTAGCCCTGGCTGCTCTGTATGACTTTACCTGGGACGTGTTCTGTGACTGGTATATTGAACTGGCCAAGGCCCGTCTGAACGACAAGGAATCTCAGGGCAATGCCATCTGTCAGAATGTGATCTCCTATGTGCTCAACGGCATTCTCAAGCTCCTGCACCCCTTCATGCCCTTCATCACCGAAGAAATTTTCGCTTCCCTGCCCCACCTGGAAGGGGATGCTGAAAGCATCATGATATCCCCGTACCCCACCTTCCGTACTGATCTGGTCTTCCCCGAGGAAGCAGTCAATATGGAACGGGTGCTGGAGCTGATCAAGGCCATTCGAAACCGTCGGGCCGAGATGAACATTGCCCCGTCCCGCAAAGCGGCGCTGTTCATTCAGACACGTTATACCTCCGCCTTCACCCCAGCTACCGAACCCTTCTTTGTCAGACTGGCATCAGCTTCCGGCATCACCGTGGCCCAATCTTTCTCTTCTGACACCGTGTCCGCCGATACCTGTGTGCAGGTGGTGACACCCGCCGCCACCGCCTACCTGCCTCTGTCTGATCTTGTGGATTTTGAAAAGGAGAGGGCCCGTCTGACCGCTGAAATTTCCAAGGTAGCCCAAGAAGTGGAGCGGCTGGAAAAAAAGCTTGCCAACGCCGGTTTTGTTGCCAAGGCTCCTGCCGCTGTGATCGACGGGGAGCGTGCGCGTCTGTCTGCCGCCCAGGAAAAACTGGCCGCCACGCAGGCAGCCTTGGCTAAGTTGAGATAAAAGACAACACCACACATGGATAGATCGGGACAGAGCATACTGAAACAGATGTTAGATCCCGTCCCGTTACACCCTGAAAGGATGGCTTTACCATGATGAACATGCCCTTGCATCTTCACTATGATTTTCTCCCCAGCCGGGTACTCAAAGGCAAGAATTTTACAAGAAAACTCCACCTTATGCGGACAGCCGGCGTATCCACCCTGTGGCTTGACTGCTTTCTGGAGGGACAATGGGACAGCGACCCGGAGGACATTCTCAATGTCAGGCATATGCTGACCGAGGAAGGCTTTGAGGTACAGGCACTCAATGTCCCGCTGGGACATGGGTCTCAGGCCCTTGACCCTACTCAGCCTATAAAAATGTCCACGGGGGAGGGTTGGCCTTGCCGGGTAGACGCCGCAGGGCATCCTTGGCCCAACACCACCTGCTGTGCTGACAGCAAGGTCATAGCCGACAGCCGCAAGGTGGCCGAAACCATCCGGGACATGGGATTTTCTAAGCTGTTCTACGACGACGATCTCCGGCTGGGTGTCTGGGGTCCCCAGGTACAAGGCTGTTTCTGCGATTCATGTCTGCATCGGTTTTATACGCGTTTCCCCGCATATGACGACATGAGTCGGGCGGATATTGTAAAGGGCTGTGACACTGATCCGGCCCTGCGAGAAGCATGGGAGACATTCCAGTGCGACTCAATCCTCCATTTTCTGGCCGACACCACCCCGGAGGGTCTGACCCCCTGTTTCATGATCATGCACAACGGGGATCGCCGCCACGGGCTGGATGTGGCCCGTATGCGAGCCCACTTCCCCGATGCGCTGATCCGGGTAGGCGAAGGACACTTTGGAGACGACAGCTTCCTCCATCCACTGGGGCGTGATGCCATCATCCGCTCCATCATGACCCATCTGCACCTGATCGGCTCTGTGGACAAGGCATGCAGCGAGAGCACCACCTATCCTGTAGGTGCCCTGTCGCCTGAAAACTGGATCGAAAAGATGCGTATTGAGATTCAATGCGGCTTGCGGAATCTCTACCTGATGAGCGGCACTGTGATACTTTCCGACGAGTACTGGGAGGCACTCATCCGGGCCCTGCCGGAGTTGCGTGAGCTGGCCGCCACCACTCCTTTACCGGTGCTTGACGGCACCCCTTATGAAGAGGCGTTCATCTGGCAGATCTGATGCACACAAACCGCGGTTTTTAAGATAAGGAGATTTATAGTATCATGTCCGAAAATTGCACGCACGACTGTTCCACCTGCTCGGCCGCCTGCCCCTCCAAAGAGCAGGTCGACCGGGAAAATATGTTTGAAAAGCCCAACGATCTGAGTTCTGTTACACATGTCATCGGCATTGTCAGCGGAAAAGGCGGCGTAGGCAAGTCCCTCGTCACCTCCATGCTGGCAGTTCTGATGCAGAGGCGGGGCTACAAGGTCGGCATTCTGGACGCCGATATCACCGGCC
>CAZQAI010000193.1:0-3594 GCA_964591305.1 uncultured Clostridium sp. | reverse complement strand
AACCACTTGGATGTGACAGTATCCCTCACGCAGATCATCGAACCGTCTTTCTTCATCAAACGGTACTCGGCAGTGAGGGTTTGTTCTTCTTTGGCCAGATTTTGTAGCAATTCAGAGTATTTTTCCCGGTCAGCGGGGTGTACCAGCAGTGTGTATAGATCCCTTCTGTCGTGCAGCAACTCATCTTCATCAACACCGAGCATCTCGCAAAGATTCCGGCTGACATAATTTAAATGGATCGGATCACTCAATATATATTGATGAAAGCCGCTGATCTGCCGCCTGAGTATTTCTTCCATATTGTTCAGCATATTATTCATAACAGCTCCTTTTGTAGGGATAGGCCCCTCTACTGATTGTTCAAAAAGCAAAGTTGAAGTCAGTGATGATACAATTATACCAAAACTTTGACTTTTTTCAAATCCCACTCAATTATTCTATGACAGCGAAGGCGATGGCCTGCTCTTTCTCGTGTGAGATGCTGATGTGGATTCGTTCCATATGAAGCCTCTCTGCCTCAGTTTCAGCTCGACCATGGAGCAGGGTCTCCGGCCGCCGCTGTTCATTGTGCAGGACCTCCACATCTTTCATAACAAAGCCCGAAAACTCCGTTCCCATGGCTTTGCCGACAACCTCTTTTGCTGCCCAAAGTCCAGCCGCCGATTGAACACCATGGTTCCTTATGTAGTGCAGCTCATTTGCGGTATATACCTTGTCAAGAAACCTTGGATCTTCTATCAGTCGATCAAAGCGGGAGATATTGATTATGTCACAGCCGATACCCTTGATACTATTACTCATCCCCGTATCATTTTCCTCCCGCTTTCAGACCCCGCGGTCATCGTGCCTGCCCCTGATCCTGCCCGCGCAAAACGGCCTTTTGTATTTTCCCACTGATGGTCTTGGGCATCTCATCCACAAACTCGATTATACGGACCCATTTGTATTCCGCGAGTCTTTGATTGCAAAAATCCTTAATCTCCAGCTCCAGCTCCCTGGAGGGGATATGTCCCTGGCCGAGTACGACCACCGCCTTGATGGTCTGTCCCCTGAGCGGGTCCGGCACACCGATCACACTACACTCCACGACAGCAGAGTGCTCCATCAAAATATTCTCTACCTCATAGGGGCCTACCCGGAAACCTCCGGTCTTAATAATATCGTCAAAGCGCCCATGGAACCAATAACGCCCGTTTTCATCCATATAGGCCGCATCTCCGGTATGGTACACGCCATCCCGCCACACATAGCGATACTGCTCCTCGTTATCGAGATAAGCGGTGAACACACCCGGCTGTCTGCCGACTTCGTGCGGAATGATGACCACCTCGCCGACCTCTCCCACATCGACAGGGTTCCCATCCTTGCCCCGCAGTTCAATGTGATAGAAGGGAGAGGGTGTACCCATGGAACCTTCCACAGCGTCCATGCCCTTGAAGTTTGCCATCAAAAGGGACGTCTCCGTCTGCCCGTATCCCTCACAAAGAGGAAGACCTGTGCGCTCCGTGAACTTGCGGAATACCTCAGGGGCCAGCATCTCCCCCGCGGTAGATGCGTGCTTTAAGGATGGCATATCGGGAATACCCTTGCGCACAAGATAACGGTAAACGGTGGGAGGGGCACAGAAGGAGGTCACGCCATAACGATTGATGATGTGAGTGAGTTGCTTTGGCTCAAAATTATCGAAGTCATACACCATGACAGCGCTGCCCACCAGCCACTGACCATACATTTTCCCCCAAGACGCCTTTGCCCATCCTGTTTCTGCTACTGTAAAGTGGAGGCCGTTATCCTCTGCCTGCTGCCAGTATTTGGCCGTGACGATGTGGGCCAGCGGATAGGTGTGGTCATGGATGACCCCTTTCGGATATCCGGTGGTGCCGGAGGTGAAATACAGTATCATCGGATCGGTCGAAAGGGTAGGGACTCGCGCCCATTCCTCGCTTGCGGCCTCCATAGCAGCGGTAATATTTTCAAAACCGCAGGCACCTGCCTGCACAGCCCACAGTTTGGCTGTCATACCCGCCTGATCAAGCGCAGTGAGGAGCTTTTCCGGTACCTCATTTTGTGCGGTGCATACGATGGCTTTTACCTTGGAGGCTTCAAGCCGGTATTTTAGGTCGCTGACTGTCAGCATATGTGTCGCCGGGATCATGATAGCGCCCAGCTTATGCAGGGCTACCGCCGCCAACCAATACTCATAGTGGCGTTTCAAAATCAGCATGACCCGGTCGCCGTGGCCGATCCCGGAAGCACGAAATACATTTGCCATCCGGTTGCTGTATTCCCGGATGTCTGAAAAGGTAAAGATGTGCTCCTCGCCCTCTACGTTACACCAGACGAGCGCGCGCTTGTTCGGCGTTTCTTCCGCGATTTTATCGACAACATCATAACCAAAGTTGAAATTATCAGGATAGTCAAGTGTGATTTTTTTAAGATTGCCGTGTTCATCGGTGATCTCATGACAATATTGCTTGTATATACTCATGTTTACTCCTTTATGATCGCACTGATACCGAGATTTCGGAATCTGTCATAGCGATTTCCTACAAGGTCAAGATCATTTGCCAGCCTCTTGACTTCCTCAATCAAAAGGGTACGAATACGATCATAAAACTCTTTTTTGCCAATATCTTTTTCGGAAAGGATGCGTTCGATCATACCGAGGCTCTTCGCATCTTCCGCAGTTAGTTTTAAGCTTGCCGCAGCGGCATCAGCTTTTGCAGAATCCTTCCAAAGAATACTTGCACATCCTTCTGGAGAAATTACCGAATATACAGCGTTCTGCAACATCCACACTCTGTCTGCAACAGCAAGAGCCAAAGCACCGCCGCTGCCACCTTCTCCAATCAGAATGGAAATCACGGGAACACAAAGTGTTGACATTTCCATCAGGTTTTCGGCGATGGCCTGACCCTGTCCACGCTCCTCCGCTCCGATACCGCAATAAGCGCCAGAAGTATCAATAAAGCAGATGATCGGCCTGCCAAACTTTTCCGCTTGCTTCATCAGGCGAAGTGCCTTGCGGTAGCCTTCTGGATTCGGTGCACCGGAATTACGATAGGCACGCTCCTTTGCAGTGTGTCCTTTCTCAATCGCTATGACAGTAACAGGATTTTCATTCAGTCTGGCAATGCCGCCTACGATTGCCGGATCATCCGCATAGCGGCGATCTCCGTGAAATTCCATAAAACCGTGAAAGATATTTTTGATATAATCAAGCCCTGTCGGTCTGTTTTTATCGCGGGCAAGCTTTACCCGTTCATATGCTGTATCGTTCATACAATCGCCCTCACATCGTGCATTTTCAAAAGCTCAGTTAAATATGATTTTTGATTCACGCGGGGAATAATACTGTCAATGAAACCATGCTCCAATACAAACTCCGATTTTTGAAAGCCGTTGGGAAGAGCTTTCCTTGTCGTCTGCTCAATTACGCGGGCTCCTGCGAAGCCTACTGTTGCGCCGGGTTCCGCCAGAATAATATCCGCTTCCATAGCAAAACTTGCTGTTACGCCGCCGGTGGTTGGATCCGTAAGCACTGCAACATATAAAAGTCCCGCATCGCTATGGCGTTTCACCGCAGCACTTGTT
>CAZQAI010000192.1:0-3617 GCA_964591305.1 uncultured Clostridium sp. | reverse complement strand
TGAAAGTTCTTTGGGGGTCTGTGCGCTCCTCCGTTCCCCGGCTGAACTGTAACACACAGGCATTTATGAAAAAACGGCATCCGCTCGTGCCGAAGACATCACTTCTGTTTGAACTCCGGCATATGATGACAGCAAGCTATTCTCAATCAGAGGGGGAATATTTTATGAGTATATCACAGGAACACCTGGAGACACCCGGGGAAACTACATTCTTTGCGGCTTCTAACTCATCAGGGGGATTTGTCAGTTATTACGGTGACATATTCGGATCCGGGGCAGGAGTCGACAGACTGTATGTCATCAAGGGAGGCCCCGGCACCGGAAAAAGCCATTTTATGCGGTCTGTATCCCGTTATGCGGGGGAACATGGATGGAATGTCATCACCTACCGATGCTCATCAGACCCTGCTTCTCTTGACGGTGTCCGTCTGACATCATCCACCGGCCGGACGGTGGGCCTTCTGGACGGCACAGCACCTCATGCATGGGAGCTGTCACAACCCGGGGCCCGGGAGGAACTGATCGATCTGGGGGCCTTTTGGGACGGTCAGGCGCTGGCCGAGCAGGCAGATGCTATCAGCACACTGGGAACAGAGAAGGCAGAAGCCTATCAGCGAGCGTACCGGTATCTTGATGCCTGTGGTCAGGCGGACAGAGTGTTGGATAGCCTGATCTCTCCCTTGACCAACTCCGCCCGCCTGGAGACTTTGGCAGCACGCCTTTTACGGGGGCAGGGAGATGGGGCACGTACAAAGCGACGGCAGGGACGCGATCATGACAGCGAGAGTCATGCTGACCATGTCGTAACGGCCGCCGATCGCTTTCCATTTCTTGTACCGGCTCTTCGTCGGGCGATCGGCATGACCGGACGGGTACGCCTGGACACATTTGACAGGATGGCTGCCCAGCTTATCTGTGTGGGAGATCACCTGGGGATGGGCAGCCGGCTGCTGGGCTGTTTGCTTGCTCTGTCCCGTACACGGGGGTTGCGGGTGTGGGCATCCTATCATCCTGTCAATCCCGATAAAGTGGACGGCCTTTTCTGGCCTGAGGAGGGTTTATGTGTGCTGGCGGACCCAGCGAGTGCCTGTACTTCGGACGGATGTCTGCCTCATGTCATGTCGCTGCGGCGTTGTGTAGATACGGAGGGGGTTCGCCGTATTCGTCCTGCTATCAGAGAGGCTATCCTTCTCCGGGATAAGTCATCGGACGCGGCCTGCCACGCTTTATCTGCGGCTGCACAGACCCATTTCGCTTTGGAAAAAATCTATTCTGCCACTATGAATTTTTCCGCGCAGGAAAGAATGTGCGATGCTTTCTGTAAGAAAGTGTTCGGCGATTGACAACGCAAATAAAATGAACCCCTGTCGGCGTCTGAAGGGGCGGGCAGGGGTTCTGATGAGGCACGTCTTTTGTGACTCCGCTTATTTTCCGAACTGATCGGTCAGCTTGTACTGAATATTGAGGCAGCCGTCCTCAATGGGGTAGACGATTTCATTGGGAGCAGCCCACTTGACAGCGTTTTGGATGATGCGTTGGACATAAGGATTGTAGAAGGAACGGCAGAACTCGTGACCGGGCTGGAAGTAGAACACCTTTCCTGCACCCCGATAGTAGCACAGTCCGCTACGGAAAATGAATCCGTCCTCATACCAGCTGCCAAATACCAGCTCGTCAGGCTGCGGTACATAAAAGGGCTCGCAGTACAGCTCCTCAAACAGTTCGAAATGGTCAGGAATGCCGGCGGTGATGGGATGACCGGGCAGGAGGTTCCAGACCACCTCGTTTTGATCCCGTCCCCAGGACAGATTGCCGTTGGTGCCGACTATCGCCTTGAAGACCTTGGAGTGGTGGCCAGAGTGCAGGACGATGAGGCCCATGTTACCCTGGTATACCCGATCCCGGATCTTGGCGACCAGCGTATCCGGTACCTCATGATGAGCGATGTGACCCCACCACAGGAGCACATCGGTGTTGTTGAGCACATCATCGGACAGACCGTTGTCAGGGTCGTCCAATGCGGCCAGGCGGACGCACAGGGAGGGATCGGGGTCGAGGAAGGACTTGATGCAACCGTGAATGCCGTCAGGGTAGATAGCCCGGCAGGCTTCCTCGTTTTGCTCGTGGCGGTACTCATTCCATACAGTGACATTCAGTTTCTTATCAGTCATGACAGATTTCCTTTCTGAATTGAATATAAAAGCGTAAAAGCTTCATACGGTAATCATCATGCCGTCATAAGCCGGCGTGATGCCCAAGGGGGCCAGGCGGGCCCGCCAGGTTTCATGATCAGTATGCAGGGTGCGGGCCATGTGGGATGTGTAATACTTCACATCGGGGGCGAACAAGCGGTATTTCCGGAAGGTGGCCAGCATCAGTTCCAGCATCTGAGGGGTGTTGTGTTCAAAGATGCGCCAGTCGTTGGGGGCCAGATCGCCACAGGTGCATTCCAGCACCATGGCGTTGATCGGTTGATCTTTCATAACATTCCAGGACTCGGTGGGAATCCAGGCGCTGTCACAGCCATAATACAGCAGTCGTTCCCCGTCGCCTACCAAGTAAAGGCGGGGAATTTCCTGCTCATCGCCCGTGTCGTGATTGGCACGCAGGGGTGTGACAAAGTAGGAGCCGATGGAGTAGGGGTAGGGACGGCGCACCTGAGTCTCCATGAAGCGGATGTGCGCCGTACGCTCCCGTCCCAACGCCTCCATCAGACGGCGCAGACAGGCGGTGTCCCCCCACAGCGTGCAGTCCCGATCAGAGCAAAGTCTGTCTACCGTATCGGGACAGAAGTGATCCGGGTGGGTGTGGGTGACGATAATGTGCTTTACCCCCTCAAACAGATCGGGTGTTCCATTCTGTTCGGCAAAGTGGAAAATGTGGGGGCCCGGGTCGATCAGAAGGTCATCGTTGATGAGAGCCGAGGAATACCGGCGGAATTCCTGCCCGGGTACATAGGCCCGGATGTCCCAGTCGGCGGCGCCGGTACCGAGAAAGGTGAGCTTCATGATATATCTCCTCCTGTATCTACAGGTGGCATGCTGTGCAGATAGCGCCGCAAATAGCGCCGCAAATTGCCCATCCGTCAGAATGCAATGGTCTTTTCAATATAAGCCTTTAGATCACCGATGGGCAGACGAACCTGTTCCATGGTGTCCCGGTCACGGACCGTGACACAGCCGTCGGTCTCAGAGTCAAAGTCGTAGGTAATGCAAAGGGGCGTGCCGATCTCGTCCTGTCGGCGGTAGCGCTTGCCGATGGAGCCGGTCTCATCAAATTCCACATTGAAATACTTGGCCAGCTCATCGTAGATTTCGCCTGCCTTGTCGGATAATTTTTTGGACAGGGGCAGAATGGCGGCCTTGACAGGAACCAGAGCAGGATGCAGATGGAGCACCACCCGGACATCGTTCTTGGCGGGATCCACCACCTGCTCATCATATGCATCGCACAGAAAGGCCAGGGCAACCCGGTCTGCGCCCAAAGAGGGCTCAATGACATAGGGGATATACTTTTCATTGGTTTCGGGATCAAAATACTCCATGGACTCGCCTGATGTCTTTTGGTGCTGGGTCAGGTCATAGTCGGTGCGGTCGGCGATACCCCACAGTCCGCCC
>CAZQAI010000191.1:723-3618 GCA_964591305.1 uncultured Clostridium sp. | reverse complement strand
GTCAGGAATCCGGTGCGTAGAATCCGGTACCAGCATTCAGCTGGGTGGTCTGCGTCGTGCAGCAGGCCCAGTTTCTCCTTGATGGCTGCGATGAGATATTCGGGACTGAGAGTTCCTGCGGTTCCGGCAGCCATAGCTGTCCGGATGATCAGCGTCCCATCCTCGGCGGGAACGACAGTCATATCCCTGATGAGCGGCAGAATATCCACCTCCTTGTCTCCTGACTTGGTGCGCTTAGACATGATGATAGGGGCAGCATCGGGAGCAAATAACCGCTCTATGGATGCTGTCAGCTTTCCCCTGTCTCCGGGGGTGCAGATGGTCATTTCATATGTACCCCAGGCAATGTCGTGGAAGGAGGAGGTGGGTATATAGACTTCTGAAACCTGCATGTCCTGTGTCAGCTCAGCGTTGAGCTGACTTTTCATTTCTTCGGAAGAAATTTGCCGATCAATCCGCAGATCAACCATTTCACGAAGACCTTCGCACCCTACAGAAAGAGGAATGCCAAAGACGATCTTGCTGTGGGGGTTGAAACCTTGGGTGTACCACATGGGAATAGAAGCACGCACCAACACCCTCTGCCAGGTGCGTTGCAGATCAAGGTGGGAGAAGTATTGCAGATTGCCTGTCTTGGAGAAGACGACCCGATAGGTGAGCGGTTCCGCGAGCAGCGGGCGGTCAAATTTGGATATATGCCTTGTCAGGCCTTTTTCGGACAACATGTGCGTTCACCTCCCAATCGATTGGCTCCGCAGCCGGAGCACTGCTCCCGGCAGTTGGGGGTTGTGACCCCTTGGTATGCCCGGGCCCTCTCTCTTTTCAGAAATGCTTTGGTGACGCCGCAGTCAATGACATCCCATGGGAGAACCTCATCCAGGCCAAAGGTGCGGTTGGCATAGAAGGATGGATCAAGGCCAACCGAGGCAAAGACATCCATCCACTTCTCATAATCAAAATGCTCACTCCAGGCGTCAAACCGGAAGCCTCGGCGGCAGGCTTCCTCCAGTGCGGCAGACAGCCGTCTGTCCCCCCTGGCCAGTACCGCCTCTATCCGGCAAGTTTTCGCATCGTGATGGTTGTACTTGACTTTGCGGTCATGGACACAGAACCCCACATAAGCCTGCTTGCGGAGCATCTCCTCCAAAGAATCCTGCGGCTCCCATTGGAAGGGAGTGAAGGGCTTGGGAATAAAGGGGGAGACACTGATGGTTACCTGTGGCTGCCTGCTGCGGGGGCGGTTCGGATTCCGGTAGAATTCACTGACCACCCGGTGAGCAAGCTCGGGGATAGCCGCCAGGTCCTGATCCGTCTCGGTAGGGTGTCCTTGCATGAAATACAGCTTAATCTGACTCTTGCCGGCGTCGTAGGCTACGCGGACAGCCTTCATCAGATCCTCCTCATACAGATTTTTGTTGATGACATCCCGCAGTCTTTGCGTTCCGGCTTCGGGAGCAAAGGTGATGGAGGAAGTCCGAATGGAAGCTACCTTGTCCATCAGCTCCTTGGTGAAGGAATCGGCCCGTAGAGAAGGCAGCGAGAGACTGACCATATTGGGATTTGCCCAGTCTAAAATTTTGTCAGTCAAGGTATCTATCTGGGTGTAATCGCTGATGGAGAGGGAGGACAGAGACAACTCCTCATAGCCGGAAGTCTCAAACACGCGTTGAGCCTGACAGTTGATGACATCCGGGGATTTTTCCCGCACCGGACGGTAGGTCATGCCGGCCTGACAGAAACGACAACCCCGGATGCAGCCCCGTCCCACTTCCACTGTGATGCGATCCTGCACGGTTTCTATGTAAGGCATCACGACCTGTTCGGGAAAGAGAGCGTCATCGAGATTCTGTATGATGCGTTTTCGTACCGTAACCGGCACATCATCGTAAACAGGGGTGTAAGCGGCGACAGTTCCATCATCACGGTATGTAACGGTGTAAAGAGAGGGGATGTATACCCCGGGGATACTCCGTGCGGCCTCATGGAGGAAAGCGGCCCGGGTGTAACAGCCATCCTGTTTCATACGGATGTACAATTCCACAATCTCGGGGAGCATATCCTCCCCTTCGCCAATGTTGAAAAGGTCAAAAAAGTCGGCCACCGGTTCGGGATTATAGGAGCAGGGGCCACCACCGATGACCAGTGGATCATCCTCGAAACGGTCAGCGGAGCGAAGGGGGATGCCACCAAGCTCCAGCATGTTGAGCACATTGGTATAGCACATTTCGTATTGCAGAGTAAAGCCAACAAAGTCAAAGCTGCAGATCGGGTCACCGCTCTCCAGAGCGGTCAGGGGTATGTGAAGCTGTTTCATGCGATCCTGCATATCGTCCAGTGGGTCATAGACTCTTTCGCACCAGATGGACTCATGACGGTTGAGGCAATTGTACAGGATGCGGACGCCAAGATTGGACATGCCGATCTCGTAAGTGTCAGGAAAGCAGAAGGCAAAGCGGGCCTTGATGGCAGCCTTGTCTTTGATCACCTGTCCGTATTCCCCGCCGGCATATCGTCCGGGTTTCTGGACAGAGGTCAGGATCATACGTTTTTCGTTCTGATTCATGGTGGATTGTTGACCATTCCTTACTAAATATCAGTTTGAGCCGCAGACTGGTCGGCATGCCTGACGGCGGATGTTTGGGTATGCGAGGGCTCATCAAGGAAGAGGGAACGCCGACTGACCGTCAGCAGCGATATGAGCACCGAAAGTCCTTGTGCAATCAGTTGAAGACACAAAACCAGCCCGGGGAGAAAAACCCCCTCCGCTCCGAGACGGGACAGCAGGATAAAGAGTGATGAGGCAATAAGCAAAGTGCACCAGGACAGACAGGCACCTCGGCGGTAAGAGGCCTTCATGCGGTGGCAGGCGATCAGGGGACGACAGAGATCCAACCC
>CAZQAI010000191.1:0-713 GCA_964591305.1 uncultured Clostridium sp. | reverse complement strand
CTTCTGCTGTCGACACCAATCCCCCACTTTGTCCCGTGTACAGTTCACTATACCGCTTTGGGTGAATCAGCCGTACCGGAGGCAGGCCGACGGCTGTCGTGGTCATGATGCCCCAGGAAGATGATGGGGATAGAATGGCGGGTGTCACCAGTGGGTCATAGGATACCAGTGTGACACGGCAATGCATAGCATCCAGCCTTCGTACCGCGCGGATAAACTGATGGCTTACCCGGTATTCAGCGGAAACAGCTATGCGGAACACCTGATCAAACGCCAGGTATACGACCCGGGCACCGGGTGTCTTTTTATAGGATGCCTCGGTTTCTTTGGGGGGCAGGGAAATACCACGTTCTGACAGGGCCTCATGCGTGCCAAGCATGACCTCAACACTCTCCTTGCCATGCGTGTCGATCATGTACAGCTTCATGAAACGCTCCCCAACCTCAGCCACTTCTACCCGTATGGCAGTCAGCTCCTCCCGGCGGATGGGAACATCGGCGTTGGCCATGGGACAGTCAGCCAGGGCGAAAAGCTTGTGGGCCATAAGTCGCCAGGTGGTTTCCCGCATGTCACCCTTGACGGTCACATCGTTGGGACTATAGGCATGCAGAGCACAGCTGTCAGGCATGAAAATACGGGTCACGCCTTTTTGATTCAGATTTCGTGGCACATACTCATCCGGTGTGGATTCACCCACTACGGCACAGCCTTTT
>CAZQAI010000190.1:0-3626 GCA_964591305.1 uncultured Clostridium sp. | reverse complement strand
AAAGGATCACATGTTATGTTTACTCCTTACTTACGCTACTTCATTGTTGCGGCCCTTGTTTTGGTGGGTCTCCTGTTGTTAGCCGGCGTCGGTGGCATCATATATGGCCTGTATGAAGCTGTCCGCGCCAGACGCCGTCCCTGCCTGTACAGCCTGATTACCTGGAGCCTTGCTATTTTGGGCATGATTCTGTTTTTTATCGTGGATGCGCAGGTATCCGGCGGCACCTGGCAGGTGTACTTTCTGGGGTTTTTCTGGGATTTCTGGCAGACATGTCTGTTTGGCGCGATCGGTGTGTCCTTCCTCTCCGGAAGCTGTGTCTTTGTCTTTATGGCTTTTTGGCGTAAGGACAGGGAAAACATGCTGAAAGAGAAAAAGACATATGCGGAAAACGCCAAAGCGGAATCCGGTGAGCAAATCGACCTTGACATGGATACGGGTGACACGCTGAACAAGGATGATCGTCATGTGTCGATTCCCCAAAAACGCAAGATCAAAAGCAACCTGTTGCCTGAGATTCTGACGCTTGCAGTGACGGTTGTGCTGGCTTTGGTGCTTGCTGTATTCCTGGAATTCTGGTCCTTCCTTTCAGATGATCATGCGGTCACCAAATTGATCTCCCCGGACGGACAACATGAAATTATTGTGGATAATGCCTCTTGGCTTGGCTTTGAGAGAGCCAGTGTATATGAGAGGAAAAATCCGTTCATTTCCAAACGCTTGTCTGAGGCTGACGACATCAGTGTTCAACATATTGATGTGGACGAGAAAACGGTGGAATGGACAGACGAGAGCGTCCGCTTCCCGTTCGGATATACATACTACCAGTATTATTTTTCCGATGACAAACCTACTTGATTTGGCAAGCCGGAGTACAGGGGAAGGGAGGTAGTCTCCCGCTCCCTCCCCTGTGGCCTCCTTCAGCAGGGCGGATCAACCGACGCCCGCTCTGCTGGCGTACTATATCAGGATATCGGTTTTTTTGTTGCGCCTTTTTAACCTTACCATCTATACCCAAATAATCAAAATACAACTACAGGAGGAACTATACCATGGCTGAACAACCTGCTTTTGAAACTTCATCTCAGACGCACCCAACTGCTCTACGGAATGACATGATTCCGGGACATGTCTCGGCCTCAAACGAAAAAACATCATATGCCTATCGCACCGGCGATGTGGTGTTAGCTTGGCTGTGCTGGTTGGCCGGATATCTGTTCTGTGTGGTGGTACCCATCACCAAATGTCTCCTGGGTGCTTTCCTTTTTGAACTTGTCATGTTTGGCGGCGCACTTTGGCTCCTGGCAGTCAGAAACCATTCATGTATTCTGCGGGGGCTTGTACAGGCATTGGTCAGTGTCCTGCTGGCGCTTTCCTTTCTTGTCACCACCAATACTGCCATCATAGTCTGCGTTTTTCTGTTTGACTGCGTGAGCTGGTTTTACATGGTCTTTGTTCTCTCCGGCGCATCCAGAGAGCGTTTCCCAGGAAGCTACCTGGCAAAAGAGATATCCACTTCGGTTTTTTATACGCCTTTTAAAGCTCCGGGCAATCTGTTCAGCGCCATATTCGGTGGGCAGAGAATCAACAGTCAAGGAAAAAGATCCGGTCGATTTGGAAGAACATTTGGATTTGTCCTTCTTGGATTGGGGCTGGCAATCCTGCCAACTCTGGCAGTGGGTCTGCTTCTTTCCTATGACGAAAGG
Source organism: uncultured Clostridium sp. (assembly GCA_964591305.1). Lineage (GTDB taxonomy): Bacteria > Bacillota > Clostridia > Oscillospirales > CAG-272 > CAMEON01. The sequence goes on along the minus strand of CAZQAI010000190.1, from coordinate 1,920 downwards.
TTTACACACCTTATGGATCAGCTGTTTGATCTGTCTGTGATCGCCAAGACCATCCGTAATTTGCTTCTTGGCATCGTGATAGGGGCCTTAGCCTTTGGTGCGATCCTTGCATCACTGCATCGGACACAGGTGCGCAGGGAAAATGCAGATGGCACGGCGACTCCCGTTGATCAACGGCAGGGAACTCATTTTTTGCCGGTAACAGTGGTTTGTGCCGCCTTGACGCCTGTGCTTGTTCTGTATATTATTTTCTTTGTGTCTCAGTGGAGCTATTATGTGTCTGCCTTTACCGGGCTGCGTCCGGAGAAATTGACCTTTTCCGATTACGCCAGGCAAGGATTTTTTGAGCTGTGTGCTGTAGCGGGTATAAATGCCGTCCTGGGGATATGCGCGTGTGCTTTTTCCAAAAGACGGGATATTAATTCTGACCAACCTGCTCGTGACAGAGCGTACCCCGCCTTGCGTGTTTTGTTAGGCTTTCTTTCTGCATTCACACTGGTGCTTATCGCCACCGCTTTGTCTAAAATGTTTCTCTATGTGGATACCTACGGTCTGACACATAAGAGAGTGTATGCCACCTGGCTGATGCTGCTGTTGGCGGTGTCCTTTATAGCTGTGCTGATTCGTCAGCTGTGGCGAAGGATGAACCTGACGGGTACTCTGCTGTGTATATTCCTGGCTTTCTTTCTGGCTGTATCCCTTGTCAATGTGGACAGTCTGATCGTGTCCTATAATGTGAATGCCTGTCTTGATGGCAATGTGCGAGCCATGCAGGGAGAGAAGGGGGGCGAAGGCTACATTGAGGTACTGGAGGACGCGGGCATATCGGGCGTTGTGCCGGCTCTGGATTTCATGCATCAGACAGAAGGAACAGCGGATTCCGAACTTATCGCGATCCGGGAGCAGACAGATCAGTACCTGAAACGTATGGCGTATAAACTGCATGACATGAAGGCCGGAGAAAAAAATGTCGTGTCGATCCGGGCCGAGAAGGCTCTACAGCATGATATGCAGTACGCGTTGAATCAGTAATGCAGGCTCTTGGTGTAGCGTTCACTCCGCATACGAAGTGTCGCTTTGCCGAGCGAAGTGTTCCACCCCCTCATCTGCATCGGGTGAGGGGGTTTTCTTACCCGGCGGCACACCGAAAATGCCCACATACTGCACGTTGCCGATAGCTCTTGGGAATAGGAGCATCCAGCGGTAAACAACGGTTATGCAGCCGACAGTCAGAAGAGCGACTGCTCAAAGCGATTCTTGTTGGTCTCGGACGAAATCTGGGTGGGGTAGGCGCCATTGAAGCAGGCGGCACATAATCCTTTGCAAGCACCGGCGCAAGCGATACCCTTGCCCTCCTCCACATCAAGATAACCCAGCGTGTCTGCCCCGATCAGACAAGCGATCTCTTCCACCGTATGGTGGCAAGCAATGAGATGCTCCCGGGAATCAATGTCAGTGCCGTAATAACAGGGATTCAGAAAAGGCGGGGAGGAAATGCGCATATGAACCTCAGTCGCACCGGCATCCCGAAGCAACCGTACAATACGTCCGGATGTTGTACCCCGGACTATGGAATCGTCAATCAGAACCACCCGCTTGCCTCGCACCGCATCGGCAATGGGATTAAGCTTGATCCGCACCATGTCGGAGCGATTGTTCTGGCCGGGGGAAATAAAGGTGCGTCCGATATACTTGTTCTTAATAAAGCCGATTTCGTACGGTATTCCGGAATAGGCCGCATATCCGACCGCGGCATCCAGACCGGAATCCGGTACACCAATTACCACATCAGCCTCGACCGGATGGGTCTTGGCTAACAGCTCTCCAGCCCGGGTGCGGAAAGCGTGTACTGACACACCATCTATCGTCGAATCCGGGCGGGAAAAGTAGATGTACTCAAACATACACAGGGAAGGAGTA
>CAZQAI010000189.1:0-3655 GCA_964591305.1 uncultured Clostridium sp. | reverse complement strand
GCGGACAGACTGGTGGCTGTGGAGGTGCCCAGTTGAGTCTGCGGCGTGGGGCGGGACAGACGTGCCTCAAACCGCCCATCGCTACGCAGACGATCCGCTAACAGCTGACCGATCGTGTAGACAATATCCTGCTCCCTCAATCCGTTGCCTTCAGCCCCCGCGTTAGGGTTGACGGGATTATGCCCTTGGTCTATGTAAATTTTGATGGCCATGCAGAAAACAACCTCCCTGTATCTCAATTTCAATACAGTATATGCACGTCTCAGTCCGTATGACACTGCTTCTCTCTCTTTGCACTCCCCTAAAATGAAAGGAACTGCCATGTCTGATTTGTCATCAGAAAACAAATTGCCTGTAGAAAAGAACAGAATCCTCCCCGGCGTGCTGTATCTTGTGGCCACTCCCATCGGCAATATGGCCGATCTCTCAGAACGAGCGGTCAAGGTACTCTCGGGGGTGGATTTCATTGCAGCCGAGGATACCCGGAACTCCGGCCTTCTGCTTTCCTCTCTCGGTATCCGAAAACCCTTGATCTCCTACTTTGAACACAACAAGCGGGAACGGGGAGAGATCATATGCGCACGGTTGACAGCGGGGGAATCCTGTGCCCTCATCACCGATGCCGGCACCCCTGCTATCTCCGACCCGGGGGAGGATCTGGTACGCCTGTGCGTCGAGCGGGGCATCACCGTCACCTCTGTGCCCGGCTGCTGTGCCGGCATCACCGCTCTGACTCTGTCCGGGCTTTCCACAGGACGTTTCTCTTTTGAGGGCTTTCTCCCGGTCAAGGGGGTGGATCGCAGGACACGTCTTGATGCCATAAGCAAGGAGCAACGCACTGTGATCCTGTATGAAGCTCCCCACAGGTTGGCCGACACCCTGGCGGACCTGGCCGCTCTTTTGGGGCATACACGGCGCATATCTCTTTGCCGTGAGTTGACTAAGCTGAACGAAGAGGTCATGCGCACCACCCTGGGAGAAGCTGTCGCTTACTATCAGGACAATCAGCCACGAGGCGAATATGTGCTGGTGCTGGAGGGAGCGGACATGAACATCCCGGGAGTTCCTCCCTTCTGGGAAAAACTCAGCATCCCGGAGCATGTATCTCACTATATACAGACAGGTCTGTCCAAAAATGAGGCCATCAAGGCCGTCGCCAAAGACCGCGGTGTACATAAGAGTGAAATATACAAGGTTGTCATCGATCTGTAAATCATGCATGTCCCGGCTTACCTCTGATGCCCGGATCGCCCTTTGAGATTCTGAATGATCATTTGAAAGGAAGCCTGTTATGAGTCTTGAAATTCAAAAGATTCTTCTTCCCTCCGCTCATTTTAATGGAGAATCCACACTGCCCTCCATTTATGAAATGTCCAATGTGCAGGGATTGACCCGCTCAACCTTGGATGAGGACGACGGTCTGTTTATCGGTTATGGCTTTCTTCCCTCTCTCTTCCCTTACAAAATGCAGGATCTGTATGACCGATCTGCCGATCCGACCCCTTATCTTGGGGTGGTGCTGGAGAACAGGTACTTAAAGGCTGTTTTCCTGCCAGAATTAGGCGGACGGCTTTGGTCGCTGTATGACAAGGAGGCAGGACGCAACCTGCTCTACACCAACCCCATGGTGCGACCCTGCAACCTGGCTGTACGCAACGCTTGGCTGGCGGGCGGGATTGAGTTCAACTGTGGCATGGTGGGACACCATCCCTTTACCTGTTCCCCTCTCTTTGCGCAACAGACTTGCCTGGATGATGGCACGCCGGTTCTGCGGATGTATGAATTCGAACGCATCCGCCGCTGTGTCTATCAGATGGATTTCTTTCTGCCGGAGGATTCCAGGCTTCTTTACGGCCGGATGCGTATCGTCAACCCCAATCGGGATACGGTACCTATGTACTGGTGGACAAATATGGCTGTCCGGGAGGATCGGGCGGCCCGGAATGTCATCGATGCCACCGAGACGTATCATAACAAAGGGGGTATCGTAGGCAAGAATCCGGTTCCCGTACATGAGGGAGTTGACATTACATACCCGGTACATAACCTGGTTGCGATTGATTACTTTTGGAAAATACCAGATGAGTCCCGTAAATTTACAGCCTATCTGGGAACTGACGGATATGGGTTCGTGCAATCCTCTACTGCCCGGCTGCAGGGACGCAAGCTATTTGTCTGGGGACAAGGCGAGGGCGGCGCCCGTTGGCAGGAATTTCTGACCGCCGACGGAGCCGATGGACGGTATGTGGAGATTCAGGCGGGACTGGCCCACACGCAGTATGAGTGTCTCCCCATGCCCCCTCTGACAGCATGGGAGTGGCTGGAATGTTATGGAGCTCTGTCCGCTGACCCGCACAAAGTACACGGCGACTGGGACAGCGCACGAACCGAGGTAAAGCAACGTTTGAAACAGCTGGTTTCCGCCGATACACTGGAAGACATGCTCCGTGCGACCCGGCCTATGGCTCTGCGACCGGCGAAAAAAACGATCTGTGCCGGTTCCGGCTGGGGAAAGCTTGAGAATATACGCAGAGAAAAAGCGGGAGAGCCTGCGCTCTGCCCGCACCTTGATTTCGGTTCCCTGACTTCTGAACAGCAGGACTGGCTGACGCTTCTGGAGCATCATACCCTGGCCCACACTGCAGACGGGATGCGTCCTCCCTTGTCCTGGATGCTTCAGGATGAGTGGACAGCCCTTATTGAGGCTTCCGAAGACTGCCATGAAAAGTACCTTCACCTGTCCGCCATCTACCTGGCAGAGCGGCGGCTGCGGGACGGTGCCGAAGCGATTGGGAAGGCACTTTCCTACCGCATTACGCCCATCGCCCTGTTTATCCGGGCTCAGGTGGAACGTCTGCGGGGAGACCCGGATACCTGCGCGCGGACAGCCTTGGAGGCATCCGCCCTTTTGCCTGATGACATATCTCTGACCCGGCAGGCATTCTCCCTGGCCTTGCAGGCAAAGCTGTACCGTGAGATCATACAGGCATACGGATGCGCCCCGGCTGCGGTTCAGGCGGACGGTCGTGTCTCCATGCTTTGCGCCTTTGCTCTGTTGCGCTCGGGGTTGATTGATCAGGCGGAGGCTCTGTTGCACCGTGACGGCGGGTTATCCGTCACCGACATCCGTGAGGGGGAGATTTCCCTGACCAACCTGTATCTGGATATAGCAAAAGCCCGGGCACAGGCCGCCGGGCTGACCTTCGATCCCGAAAGCGTTGAGGTGCCGCGCCGCTTTGATTTCCGGATGAATGTGCCGAAAAAGTAAGGGCACCACTGCACAAGCCGCGAATGGTGCGGTGTTGCCTAAATACCGTGCGTTGACCGGCCCTGCTTACAGAAAGCGGGCCGGTCACAGAGCATGGACATGAATTTATATAAACTCTTTTTGTTCGTTTATCTCTGTTCCATACTTAAAAATAACAGACGCCACAATAAACATGACCCCAAGGCCGACAGAGGTCATATGATCCATATCCACCTTGGCTGTCATAGGATAGTACACCTGAAACAGGCCATACGCAATCCCTTGCAGCACGAGTGCCGCCAGAGGAATCACAATGGTCAGAATACCGAGACGCCGTATTTCCTGTGCACCCCCGTATGTAAAGGGAGTGCCTGCTTCCAGCTCATGCTTGAAATAAAGCTCGGCAAA
>CAZQAI010000188.1:0-3750 GCA_964591305.1 uncultured Clostridium sp. | reverse complement strand
AAAATAATCAAGACAATACCCACACAATCAATACCGCCACGGTCACGAAAGACTGCGGCGGTACTTGTTTTTCATATGAGTCGGCTTACTCCGCCCCAGCGGCGTCGTGCTGTTCAGAGCTGTCATCCGCAGGGGCTTGACTGCCGGCGGAGCTGTCTGCATGCATATCCGGTTCCGTCTCTGCATCCTTTCCCTCCAGCAGGATCAGCTTCTCAGCCAGGAGACGGGAGAAGCCCCCGATGATAGCGGACATCACGATCAGCCCCTCGGCGCTGTCTGCGGTCAGTGCGGAGGAGCAGACTTGCTGCTCCAACAACGGAGCGGCAGCCAGACGCACCTGCTCCGTAAAATATTCCGCCGCCATCCGATGTCGATCCGCATAGATACCGTATATCCGCTCCAGTTCAGGCTCTGCGAGATCCTCCGGGATCAGCCGGTGAATCAGGGCCATACTCAGGCTCTGTTTGAGCGTCAGGATCATGAGAAGATAGGCCAGATGAACTCGGTAATACCGCTTCTTCAACGGTTCCGGCATGATGTTCATACGGACATAATTATTAATGGTCGCCGCTGTAATCGACTGTTCTTCCTTGAGCACGGGCGGCAGATAATCCAGATATTGTTTGAGAAGAAGGATCACCTGCTCCATATACAGCCCTAAATCGGGGATACTTTCCCATGCCGGCAGATGGTAATGCTTGAGATATACCTCCCAACGGCGCAGTTTGGATGCTACCAATTTATTATTGTACGCCGCTTTCGGCTGCCTACAGCCAGTCTCTCCCTGACTCTTTGCACCCTTTTGTACCTTTGGCTCCTCGTTTGTCACTGTCTGTCCCCCCTGATCAGATGTTTTTATATAGTATATCATATTTTTCCGCAAAAATCAATAGATATATTTTATCTTTTCTATTGACATAATCTTTAAAATGTGATAATATAATAATTGATATTAGTTTATAGGGCGTAGCATCACAGAATATGTAAAGAGAGGTAACAGCATGGAATACGTGATCATGACCGATACATCCGCTAATCTGCCCAGCTCCGTAATCCGAGAAGGTAATCTGGCCATTGTCCCCTTTACCTACCGTATGGGAGAAGTGGAGGCCTCCTGCCTCAATCCCGACGATTTTAACGGCACTGCTTTTTACCGTGCCTTGCGGGAGGGTACCGTCGTGACCACCTCCCAGATCAACACCCGCCAATTCACCGAGGCAATGGAGCCATACCTCCTCAAGGAACGTGACATTCTATACATCGGCATGTCCTCCGGTATCAGCGGTTCATATCATGCTGCCGAACGAGCAGCTGACGAGCTGCGTCAGATATACTCAACCCGTACGATCCTGACAGTGGACACGCTGGGAGCCTCTTTGGGCGAAGGGCTACTGGTCTGCGAAGCCATCCGTCTGCGATCCGGCGGCCGGAGCATAGAGGAAACGGCAGCGCAGCTCAACGTTATGCGGGATCGAATGTATCAAATATTTACAGTCGATGATCTGCGTCACCTGCACCGTGGCGGACGCATCTCAGGGGCGGCGGCCTTCCTGGGTACGACCCTTGGCATCAAGCCTCTGCTCAAGGGGAACGAACATGGCCAGATCATTTCCTGTGGCAAGTGCCGGGGACGCCGCCGGGCTTTGGAGGCCCTGGCTGACCGCTATAAGCGGCTGGTCGAGTCCCCCGAAACACAGACAATTGGCATCGCTCACGCCGACTGCGCTGAGGATGCGGAATACCTAGCCAATCTGCTCAGGGAAAAGCATCCACCCCAAGACATCATGACCGTGATGTACGAGCCAGTGACAGGCTCCCATGTAGGACCCGGCACACTGGCACTATTCTTCCTGGGAGGCCCCAGAGTCCGCTTTGCGGACTAATCCGGACACCTCGGTATTCGGCTGCTCAGAACAGCCACTTTATTGAAAGGAATGATCGTTTCCATGACAAGAACTCCTCTGAAAGACCGTACTCTCCCCGATTACTCCATAGGAGAAGAGCATTTTCATGCTATCTCACACATAGTTGGCGGAGCACTCGGAATCGTGGCTCTGGTGCTTTGCGTGGTGATGTCCGCACTCCGGCATAACCCGTGGGCTGTTGTCAGCAGTGCGATATACGGCTCTTCCCTGATTCTGTTGTATACCGTGTCCGGCGTTTACCATGGCCTTCGTCCTGTCATGGCCAAAAAAGTCATGCAGGTGTTGGATCACTGCACGATATATTACCTGATCGGCGGCACCTACACGCCCGTACTGTTATGCGCCATCCGGCCTGTCTCCCCCGGCTGGGGTTGGAGTCTCTTCGGCGTGGTGTGGGGGGTGTGCGCCTTGGGAACGGTGTTCACCGCCATTGACCTGCATAAGTTCGCAGGACTGTCCATGCTCTGCTACCTTGGGGTGGGCTGGTGTATTCTGCTGGCTGTTCGTCCGGCACTGTCCGCCATTCCCTTGCCGGGTATCCTATGGCTCGTAGGCGGCGGGGTTGCGTACACACTGGGAGCCGTACTGTACAGCCGGGGCACCCGTTATCCCTACATGCACGGAGCCTTTCATATCTTCACTCTGCTCGGAAGCCTGCTGCACTTTATCTGCATCTTTTTCTATATCATATGATCATATGATATGTAACGTTTTGCCGTAATGCAGCAAAAGCCCCACCCTGCATATCCTGCCCGACAGGCATGCAGGGTGGGTTTTGCGGTAAGCGGCTTTTTGCTTTACATAATACTCATACGTATTTTCAGCGCCAGGATGCGCTTTACGGATTCCTCAATGCGGGAAAGCGGGATGGTTCCGTCTGCCACAGCCTCCAGAACAGCCGGCACCTGACGCTCATAGGTGGAACAACACAGCAGATCATTGCCGGACAGCACCGCCTGCACCGCCGAAGCCCGATCATGGGTGTATAAGGTAATGGCATTCATATCCAGAGAGTCGGTCATAATGATCCCCTCAAAGCCCAACTGCTCCCGTAAAAGGGTATGCACTGCTGGAGACAGAGAAGCCGGCGTGTCGGGATCCATACAGGCCACCATGTTGTGGGCAATCATGACGATTGGCGCACCGGCCTTGATGCCGGACACAAAGGGAGCCAGATCCCGGGTCAGGAACTGTTCCATGCTCCGATCGTCATGAGCAATGGAGGTGTGGGTATCCACATTGTCCCCGTAACCGGGAAAATGCTTGAGACTGCCTACCAAGCTGCACTCATTCATGGTCTTTACCACGATTTCCACATACCGCGCCGCTGCTTCGGGATCGTCTGAAAACGTGCGATCAAAGATGAAGGTAGCCGGATCCCCCGACAGATCACACACCGGGGCGTAGTTGAAATTCATCCCCAGTGCCTTGAGGAACCGGGCTTTTTCTCTTGTATCGCGTTCTACCGCCTCGTAGGCACCCTCGGCGAACACATCCCGGGGAGACGGAAAAGGGGTATCCCGAAAGGCAGGGTACTTACTGGCCCTAACCACCCGGCCTCCTTCGCAGTCCACTGCGAAAAACAGGGGGATATCAGCGGCCTGGTTGCAATTTCCCACCAGTGTGCGGATATCATCCGGTGTCCTGCCCTCGAAGTCACAGGCATACAGCGTAAAGCCACCTATATGATAAGAGGCCACAGCCTCCAGCGTCTTGGCATCATCCTGAGGACGGCGGGCCACAAACATCTGTCCCACCTTCTCCTCGATGGTCATAGCAGCCATCTGACGCTCAATGCGGGATTCGATCTCTTCGTGGGTAGAGC
>CAZQAI010000187.1:0-3755 GCA_964591305.1 uncultured Clostridium sp. | reverse complement strand
GCCGCCGATCTGCACGCCGCACACCTGGATGTCATAGGCACTGCCGTCCCACGTTGCAACGGGATTCCGACACAAAACCGTGGCATTCTGTACTGACCATTTTAACACACAACCTGTTATTTGTAAATTGCTTTTTTAAATTCGCCTTCTTTTTTTTGTGCATCTTGCCCCGCATGGCTGCTTTCAGAACAGGTCGCGCAGCGTCTCATAATAGTATATGGGCAGGGCGCTCCAGCCGTGACACAGGCTGCCCGCATCAGCAAAATCATCCGCCCCCACAATGGTTTCCCAAAAGGTCGTGGCCCCCTGCCGGAGCATGTACAGGTAGTCTCTGTCCAACTCATCCAGAATGATGGGCCCGTACTTGGCTCTGTCCAGACGGAGCAGCGCGTCAAAGCGGAATGCGTTCATGCTCAGAGTATTGGGATAGATAGTCTGTCCCACATCTGCCCGTCCATTGCTCTCCAACACCCGCAGAATAACCGATTGATCCAGCCCCTCGGCGGCGCCGCACAGCAAACAGAGCGCCTGGGTAAGGGTCGCATATTCGCCCCGGTGGATGCTGTCAAAGCTCTCGAACAGACGGGTCTCGGTATTATAGAAAGTCTTTGCAATCGCGCGATTCAACTCGGCGGCTGTGTTTCTGTACGCGGCGGCTTTGTCCGGATACCCCAGTGCCTCGCAGATGTCGGCCAGAGCCTGCAGGGCCAGGGACAGGAAGGCATTGAGAGGTGCTTCCAGGCGGCGGTTGGTTTCTCCGAACGCCCCACTCATGGTGGGCGTCCATTCGTAGAAGTTCCAGTAGGGGTTCTGACCCTCAAAATCGCCGTAGAAGTTGTCTATGATCCCCTGCGGCTGCCGCTTGTCCAGAAAGACCTTCATCAGAGCCTCCAGCATGTCCAGATGCTCCCGCGCCAGCGTGGTGTCCCCGGAGTGGCGGATGTACTCATCCATCTGGACAAAATACATGCAGGAGAAGGAAGGGATGGGAAAGTCCAACCCGGCCGGGTAACAGAGCATGAGCAGGCCGTCCCGTCGGACGCCGTGGGTGATCAGCTCCAGGGAGGCCCGGGCGGCTTTGTACTCCCCGAAGGCGTAATACCCGCAGAGCATCTGGTTCCGGGAATCCATGGTATACAGAGCCTGCTCCCGCCATGGGCAGTCCTCGTAATGCTCATGCAGACACTGAATCAGCGTGTTCTCGCACACCTTGTATATGGTCTCCCGAAGCAGATTGCCGCACTTGAAGTCCTTCACGTGCAGAGGGTAGGTGGTGGGACGCAAGCCGGCATAGTAGACGGTGGCCTCCCGGGCGTGGATAAAGAACTGGAGGTAGCGGCAGCCAAAGCGGCGGAAGGTGTGCAGGTAGGTGTTTCGTCCGGCCCGCAGTTCGATGTCACAGTAGAAGCCTCTCACCGAGGTGCGGCACCAGCCATCCTTGAGATGCTCCCCAAAGCCCACGTCCATCCGGCATCCGTGGGGGACCTCTATGTCAAAATCCAGAAAACCCGCGCTCTCCTCGCCGAGATCCACCATGAAACAGATTCCCTGGATTCCGTCATATCCCTCCGCCGCCGTCATGTGGGCAGGCTGTGAAAAATCCAGACAGCGGGTGCCTCTCATCTCATGGGGATAGCGGTAGGATATGGTGGCATACTGCATGTTGACACCGGGGGATGGCGAGTCGGTCATATAGCGGAACAGACCGCACCGGCAGAGGCGGGCCTCCTTCCGTTCCTCCAGTATCAGTTTATCGTTGGGGCGTATATGAAACTCGGTAGAGATCGTATCCACCACCCGGGACGGGGCAAAGCCCTCTCTGTCGGCTTCGATAAAACCGTCATACCCATTCATGTCATAGTGATAGGTAGGCCCCAGCTGGCCGGAGATCAGCTCACTCTTGCCGGACACATAATCCCGGGACAGCCGGGAGAGGGTCTTCTCCGAGGAGCAGGCCAGCACCTGCCCACCGCCGTCAGTCATTTCAAAGATGAATCCGGCTTCCCCTTTCTGATATGTCTGGGAATCAATGCCGTAGTACCACACCACCGCCGCCAGGCGGTTCTCCCCCTCCCGGATACATTCAGTGACGTCCACCTTGTCATACACCTTATAGGTGGGATAATCCGCATACTGTCCAAAGGCGGCCAGACGGCCGTTTATGTATACGGTATAGTTGGAATCGGCCGCAACAGACAGGGTATAGGGGCCGATTCCTTCAGATGTATCCACCTTGAATTCGGTGAGGAAATCGCAGAATTCGTCCTGTCGCGCCTTATCCTGCCGCCATATCCAGGCGGCTTTGCTGAATGCCTGTGCCATGATGATACTTCCTTTCTGTATTTTGTGATTTTCCATGCCGGGTATCCCCTGGCAAACAGCTGTCTTTCCGATACCTCATTATCATAACCGATTCGGGCGAAAAAGTCAAGACAGTTTCTGCCTTATGATTAAGGAACGTCAGAGATACGCCAGAGAAACTTCTTGAAAGAAGTTTCTCTGGACTCTTCAAGAACTTTCATAACATATATGTTTTTTTGTTGAAGTTCTTTGAAAGAGGGGTGCGGGGAGGAAACTTTCTTTCAAGAAAGTTTCCTCCCCGCAATCCAACATATTGTTAATTACTCTACTTTTTATTTATATTTCTTTCCCTGCCATGTCTGTCTGGTATACAGCGCCTTGTCGATGTCGTTGATGACACACACCTTCCTGCGGCTCCAGTCGGGGGCCAGGAGGTCGGCGGCCATGCCGTCCCCGGTCAGGCGGGCCACGACGGTATCGGGCGGCAGGAGCTCCAGTGCGTCCACCACCGTGCGGATGTACGCCTCCCGTTCCATAGGCCGGTACTCGCCCCGCTCGTACATTCCGCCCAGCACGGTTCCCCGGAGCACATGAAGCAGATGAATTTTGATCTGATGGGGATGCAGGGCGGCTACGGCACGGACAGTGTCCAGCATCATGCCCTCTTCCTCCCCCGGCAGACCGAAGATCACATGAATACAGGTCTGAATGCGTCCGGAGGCGGCACGAAGTCTACAGTAACCGGTGACAAAGTCCGTCATGGTGTGTCCTCTGTTGATGCGGGCGGCTGTGATGTCATGAGCAGTCTGAAGGCCCAGCTCAACAGTCAACACGGTGCGTTCCGCCAGCCCGCTCAGATAAGCGCATATGTCAGGCGGCAGGCAGTCTGCCCGGGTGGCCAGATTCAGGCCTACCACACCCGGATAAGTCAACACCTCCTCAAAAAGAGCCCGCAGAACAGGCAGGGGAGCGTAGGTGTTGGTGTGGGCTTGGAAGTAGGGAATGCAGGCCTCCACCGGCCACTTAGAGGAAAGAACGCTTCGTGTCCTGTCGTACTGCTCCCGCAGGGGGACAGCGGCAGGCTGTGCAAAATCCCCGCTTCCCCGGCCCGAGCAGTAGATGCAACCGCCACGTCCGCATGTTCCGTCTATGTTGGGGCAGGTGAAGCCGGCATCCAGCGGGATCTTGGCACACTTGCGCCCGAAGGTTCTGCGCAGCCAATACTCATAGGTATAGTACCGCTTATGGCTGTCGCTCATGGGGTACGGATTTGTGGCGGCTTGGGTGGAGACTTTCATGGACGGCTCCTTTCGTTTCCCTTTTGCGGAAATTAACTTCATTATATACCGGATGCAGCGAAATGTCAACGGTGTCTGTGGCGCAGTCACGTGTAAAAAAGTACAGTTCAGCCGGGGAACGGAGGAGCCCTCAGACCCCCAAAGAACTTTCAATAC
>CAZQAI010000186.1:0-3770 GCA_964591305.1 uncultured Clostridium sp. | reverse complement strand
CCTGAATCCGTCGTCCCTTTGCTCGGTTCTGTTTCTTGAAAATTGATTTCCGTGACAATAAGATTTCGGTGAATGTTACAGTTCGTTACAGTTCATCCGGGGAACGGGGGAACGCCTGGGGGCTTCTTGAAAGAAGCCCCAGACCCCCAAGAACTTTCAATACATTTATTATGTATTGAATGTATCGTGATGACTTTTCCGGAAAACCGGCGTTCATAGCACCCAACATAACCTAAACGCAGTCGCGGGGCCCCTCGCCCCACTCTGCAGTGGAAAAGGGAGCGTACTATAGAGGGTGGCTGAACTGTAACAAAAAAGACATGCTCGGACCCTGCTTTTTTACATGCACTTCTTGACTTTCAGGCATCTCCATGTTATCATATGTATGGTAACCATATTTCTACAATCCGCAACGTCGGCCGTCTTGTTGGCAGAAAGGAAGTCCCTCTGTGATCTACATAAAACAAGTATACCTGGACGGAACGCCTCTTGACAATCCCGTGACCGTGGCTGAATTTTCTGCCCATCACCCCCACCCTGCCCTTTCCTGGGCTGTCGGCTCCGACACCCCCGGCGGTGTGCAGGCCTGGTACGACCTGACGGTTGATCTGCCCGACACCGGGGCTGTGATCCTGCCCGGCGGGCGGGTGGAAACGACTGTTCAGACCGCCTCCTTTGACGCCTCCCTCATTCCCGCCGGAGCCGTTGTGCGGGCTACCCTCACGGTAGGCAGTGCCGATGGGCAGGCCACAGGGGAAGCGGAGAAAATCTTCTTCAATGGAGCGCTGGACAGCGTCCCCGGCGCATGGATCACCTCTCCCGAGGATGCCGGTGTCGGCGTTCTGCGCTTCTGGCGGGACTTCACCCCCGGCAAGCCCGTGAGCGAGGCGGTGCTGTACACCTGCGGTCTGGGATACCACAAAGCAGCCCTGAATGGGCAAGCTGTGACCGATGCCGTCCTTGATCCAGCTCACAGCAACTATGCCAAAATCTGTTATTTTCGTGTGACACCGGAGGCTGCTGACTTCCTCGTTGAAGGAACGAACCGCCTGGAGATCAGCGTAGCACCCGGATGGCGCAACAACCGCACCCCCTTCATGACTGATGTCATGGGTTCACGAAAGATTGAATTCTATGGCGAAAGCGTCCTGTGGGCCCTGCTCCGCATCACTTACACGGACGGTACCATGGAGGATGTGGTCACAGGCCCCGACTGGCTCTGTGCCCCCGATCCCCGTACCTCTGAAATTTTCAACGGCGAGACTTTTGACGCCGTTCTTAACCTGCCGTTCGACCAATCGGAGTCCCGTCCTGCCAGGGTCACGGAAGCTCCAGGTGGTGTCCTCCGCCCCATGACCTTGCAACCCATCCGGGAACACGAGGTGTACGGCCCGGTGGAGATCACACAGCCCCGTCCGGGTATGTTTGTGGTGGATTTTGGGCAGAATATAGCCGGTGTGGTGCGCCTGTGGCTGACCGAAGAGCTGAAACAGGGGGACAGGATCATCCTGCGGCACGCTGAGGAACTGAACGAGGACGGCACGATCTTTACTGAGATTCTACGCGGAGCCAAACAGACCGATACCTACATCGCCGCAGGAGACGACAGGGATCTGACGCTCTGGCAGCCTACCTTTACCTATCACGGTTTCCGTTACTGCGAGGTGACCGGCCTGTCCTCTCTGGAGCCGGACGACATCCGGGCGGTGGCGTTGTACACCGATCTGGAAAAGCGCTCCTCCTTTACCTGCGGCAATGCCCTGCTCAATGCCATTCAGCACACTCTGGTCATGACCGAGCGGGCCAACATGCAATCCATCCTGACCGACTGCCCCCAGCGGGACGAACGGATGGGCTGGATGAATGACGCCACCGTGCGCTTTGAGGAGACCCCCTACAATTTCGATGTGTCCCGCATCTTCCCCAAGATCATGCTGGACATTCACAACGAACAGCGGCCCGAGGGGCAGTTCACCTGCTGTGCTCCCTTCATTTACGGTGCCCTGCCGGCTGACCCTGTCTGCTCCTCCTACCTGATGGCGGGCAAGCAGGCCCTGCTCCACTGCGGCGAGCTGAACGCAGTGGATGAACTGTTCGACGGTATGGCGGCCTGGGAGGACTTTCTCCTGTCCCACAGTCCTGACGGCACGGTGGACTACTCCTACTACGGCGACTGGGCGGCACCGGCTTATGCCTGCCTTGGCGGAGAAAACGGCCTTGCGGCCAACAGTGAGACCGAGGGCCTTCTCATGTCCACCGGTTACTCCTACTTCAACTGTGTGACACTGGCAGACTTTGCCCGCCGCACCGGGCGGCAAGCGGCGGAAAGAAAGTACACCGAAAAGGCCGCCTGGGTGCAAAAAGCTTTCCTTGACAGGTGGTTTGATCCGGCGACAGCCAAGGTGGGCAAGGGGTCCATGGGAGCCCAAGCCTTCGCCCTATGGCTGGGCATTCTACCGGAAAACGCCCGGGAGAACGCCGCCCGTGTCATGCGAGAGGACCTGATCGCCCACGGTGACCGGATCACCACCGGCAACCTCTGCACCCGGTACCTCATGGATATGCTGACCCGGTACGGGTATGTAGACGATGCATACCGTCTGCTGACCCGTGAGGAGTACCCCTCCCTCGGCTTCATGATCCAGCATGAGGCCACCACCGTCTGGGAGCGGTTCGAGTTGAAAAAGGATCCCAGCATGAATTCCCACAACCACCCTATGTATGGCGCTGTCGGCTCCTGGTTCTACCAATACCTCTGCGGCATGACCCCTGCTGAGCCGGGATTTGCCCGTGTCACCATCCATCCGTACTTTCCTCAAAAGCTTCTGTCAGCCCACGCCGTGGTCGATACCGTCATGGGCGAGCTGTCGGTGCGGTGGTCGAAGCGGTACGGCAAGCTGTACCTGTTTGTCCAGACCCCCTTCGGCATGACGGCCGATGTATACTTTGACGGCAGCATGACCACCGTGGGGGCAGGGTATCATGTGTTTGAAAAGGCGCTGTAAAGCACGCTGTTTCTGAATAAGCAATCATACGAAAGGAAGCTGTTATGAAGAAGTGTCTGATGCTGTTCCTTGCCTGCCTGCTCACCCTCACCGCCTTGGCCGGGTGTCAGCCAGATAAGGATGACTGGTCTGTCGAGCATGTTACCTACACAGTCAATCTTTCACAATTTCCTCTGGAAGAAAGTGAATGGATCGACGGAGATGTGCTGGAGGTAGGGGACGGTATTCTTCTGATACGCCCCAGTGCATATGCCAGGGAAGAGCTGGGGGAGGTGATCTATGTGTCGGCCGAGGATGCCGGGAAATTCAAGCCGGACGACACGGTCACGGTCGAATACACGAATACACCATGATCAAAGCACCCGAGAAAAAAGGGTATCCTCTGACAATCGTGGCCGACGATATCTTCATAGCCATGACAGTCGATAAACCGATGATCTATCTCTATCCCGAGACCGCCACAGTCTGCTCTGTCAAGGTGGTACTGGACGGACAGCTGACCTGTACTTACCCCGCCTACGGGGAGGAGGGTTGGCGTGACTTCACTGCCGCCCCCGACGGTACACTGACCTTCCCTGACGGCCGTTCCTATTATGGCCTGTACTGGGAGGGCACCACCGCTTTTCCATACGACTTTACCACCGGATACTGTGTCAGAGGTTGTGATACCGCCGCCTTCCTGTCGGACATTCTGCCCCGGATGGGGCTCTCAGACCGGGAGGCCAACGAGTTCATCATATACTGGCTGCCCCTCATGCAGGTGAA
>CAZQAI010000185.1:0-3790 GCA_964591305.1 uncultured Clostridium sp. | reverse complement strand
CCACAGCACTCACCTTGGCGGTATTCGCTTCCAGGTAAGCAGAAGCCAGACGTCCGAGGGCGGGTGCCAGCGCCGGGTCAATGTCCTTCCCGACGCCAGGGCAATTGACCAGCGTCACCACCGGGATGGAGAAGGCATCGCAAAGGCTGACAAGGTGAGCTGCTTTGTTTGCTCCATCGGCATTGAGCTGACCGTCATCCACCGCAGGATTATTCGCGACCACACCCACGGTGCGTCCCCCCATACGGCAGAGAGCCGTTGTCATTCCGGGTGCATCATCACAGTACAGGAGCAGGTATTGACCGTCGTCAGAAAGGGCGGCACACAAGCTATCTCCTCCCGCGGCCAGGCAAGACGGGTCGATGGGTCGGTTGGGATCATCGACCGGATCGACATCTGCGGTATCCCGGTTGTTGGCGGGAAGCAGATCCACGAGAGCCCGTACCGCTTCGACAGCTCCGGCGGCATCCTCAGCTGCCACGGCGGCTTTTTTATTCTCTGTCTTATTGGTCTTCCCGTCGTCTGCCATGTACAGCTCGGATACACCCCGAACCGTGACCGTCAGGTCAAACATGGCGGCCACAACAGCAGACATCCCGACGCAGGTACCCTGGATAAGGGCAATCTGAGGTACGATTCCTGATGCCCCGGATACACAGCGCATCATACGTCCGTAGGATGTAAGAGCGGCAGAGCCATCATATACCACAGCTCCGGCGCTGTCAAAAACACCCACCACCGGCGCCCCGCTGCGCAACGCTTGCGTATACAATCTTTCCAGCTTATCGGCCCCGACAGCATCCAACGCTCCGGCGGTGCGGCTGCTGTCCTGCGCAAAGGCAAAGACCAGCTTTCCCTCCACTGAGCCATATCCACATATGACTGCATCATATGTGTCGGCTCCGTCTTTCCGGCGGAGGTGTGCTCCTATCTCCGAAAAGGTACCCGCATCAAAGAGCGCCAGCAACACATCCCGGCCTCCGGTTACTTGCTTTTCCGTATTCAAAACGAACCATTTCCTTTCCCGGCTACCCCTGCAGACCCCCGCGTGGAGGCTTTGCAGAAAGTCTCTTGCCAGCCGTTTCAATTATAATCTGTGACTACATAGAAATGCAGGGCTCTCCGGTTGCTTTTTTCAAAAACAAACCTTCTTCCCCAATTATAATCATATTATACTACAAATTCTTTCTTCTGTCAATTGGAAAGGCAGGTTCTTTTGTGAATATTTCTTTAACAAAATTTTTCTTTTGATTCACACATACGCACAGAACCTGTGGTATACTGTATAAGAATCATAACGAAAGGCGTTTCATATGTATATACAAACTGATCCGCAGGCTTTTGCAGCCGAGCCGGACGGCATCCTACTGATAGACAAACCAGCCGGTCTGACCTCTCACGATGTGATATACCGTGTCAGACGGCTATATGCCACCCGCCGAGCGGGCCACACCGGCACACTCGACCCTATGGCCACCGGTGTGCTGGTGGTTCTGTTAGGCCGAGCGGCAAAAGCATCTGAATACGTGTCTCACGACAGCAAAACATACCGGGCTGTCCTGCGGCTGGGTCTTGTCACCGACACCGAGGATACCACCGGCATCATTCGAACTGCCTGCCCTTACGGCGCTCTGCCCACTGCCCAGGAGGTGGAGGCCATTCTGCCTTGTTTCAGAGGTAAAATACCCCAGGTTCCTCCCATGTACAGCGCCCTGAAGGTCAACGGAAGAAAGCTGTGCGATGAGGCACGGCGAGGTGTGATGGTGGAGCGTGAAGCGAGACCGGTACAGATCACCCGGCTGGAGGCATCCCCTGGTTCTCTTCCCTCCGACTACATTCTCACCGTCACCTGCTCCGGCGGTACCTACATCCGCACCTTATGCGCCGACATAGGAACAGCTTTGGGCTGCGGTGGCGTCATGGCCGCTCTCCGGCGTATGGAGGCCGGAGGGTTTCCCCTTTCGTCCTGCCACACGCTGGATGCGTTGAGCGAAATGGAGCCTGCCCAACGTCAGGCCTGCCTGCTTCCTGTCGAGTCCCTGTTCACCAACCTCCCCCGCCTTGTCCTTTCACCCTTCTTTGCTGGACTGTGCCGCAACGGGTGTGCTGTCCTTCAGTCTAAGCTGAACACAGCATATCCCACAGGTACACGCATGCGTCTGTGTGACCCGGAGGAACGGTTCTTTGCCTTAGGGGAGACCGTGGATACCGAGGAGGGTACGGCGGTCAAAATGATCAAGCTGTTCGTGCTGTAATCAAACAGTGCAGGCTTTTGAAGCGGCACCTAGATGTATCCAGGTACATGGTGAAAACATGAATCACCGTCAAAACCTGCCATACATAACCAAAAGGCCTCCCGGCCACACTACACATGACAAACATGCGATGCCGGGAGGTTTTTTCATGCTCACCATACTGATCCGCACCCTCATCATATACCTGTCCCTCATTGCCACCATGCGCTTCATGGGCAAGCGGCAGTTGGGGGAGTTAGAGGTCTCGGAGCTTGTCACGACTCTGCTCCTGTCCGAAGTGGCTTCCCTTCCCGTCACCAACCAGGACATTCCTCTGTCCTTTGCTCTCATCCCCATCCTGACGCTGATGTCTCTGGAGGTGTTGATGTCCTGGGGGCTGGTCAAATGCACCTGGCTGAAAAAGCTGCTGTCTGTACGCCCCGCCATCTTGATCCGCAGAGGCAAGCCTGACCCTGTGGCCATGGAGAAAAGCCGCATATCGGCGGAAGAATTGCTTTCCCAACTCCGCCAGAAGGACGTGACAGACCCGGATGATGTGGAATACGCCATTGCGGAGCCAAACGGACAAGTGTCGGTGGTACTCAAATCCACCGCGCGACAAGCAACCACGCGGGATCTGGGCGTCAACCCGCCGGAAACAGGCATGATGCACCTCATTATCCACGACGGGCAGATCAACCGGCAGAATTTAACCCTGTCCGGGCATGACACCCAGTGGCTTGATCAGATACTCGCATCACATAAGCTGCAAACAAAGGATATTTTTCTGCTTCTGGTGGATGATACAGGCAAGGTACGCATTCTGCCACGTCAGGCAGGATACCATCCGCATGAGAAAAGAAGGTGATCGGAATGAAGGCGGCATGGATTGCAGCGGGGATCCTGCTTCTGGTGGTGGTTGTGGTGATCTGCAACACGGCGTATGTCAATCACACGGTTGGCGACATGGAGGCGTTGGCCGCCTCACTGCCCGATGCCCCCGAGCCGCAAGCAGCTGACATTCTGGATGGTCTGAGGGAACGGCTGGAGACACACGAGTCCGGGTTGTCTCTGTCGGTGTCTTTTCTCTTATTGGATCGAGTGAGGGAACTGATCGACTCGGAGGCCGCCTATAACAGAACAGGAGACATAGCCAATTATGCTGCTACCCGGGCTATGCTGCTGGATGCATTGGGCGATCTCAAACGGTTGGAGCGCGTATCCGTGCAGAACATCATGTGACGCCACACATCAGGTCCACAGAAGCACATCAATCCTTTTCGATCTGCTCTTTGATTTCCCTGACCTCCTCCAGCCACAGGGTGGCTGATGCATCCGACGGCATCCGCCAATCCCCCCTGGGAGACAGAGCGACCGACCCTACCTTGGGGCCATCCGGCAGACAGGAGCGTTTGAACTGTTGAGCAAAGAACCTGCGTATGAAGATCTCCAACCACTTGATTCGTGTCCGGGCATCGTACTGCTCCCCCAGGGCATATCCTGCCATGCGGAACAGCTTGCCGGGAGTGCATCCAAAGCGGAGCATATAATAAAGG
>CAZQAI010000184.1:0-3797 GCA_964591305.1 uncultured Clostridium sp. | reverse complement strand
TTGAATTATCCCGTCAATCTCGGTGACACGCCGTTTCGCCCTGTCAAGCTCCCTGCACTTTTCGGCAAGTTCCTTCTTCTTTTTCTCCCCGAAATCATCCATCTGCCGCTGGGCGAACAGCTTTTCATAGAGAAAGAGCCAATGAAATGTGAGTTTCCCCACACTTTCATTGGCTCTGCGGTTTGAGTGCTTGATGTTTTGATAATCCGATACTTTCCTTTAGACCCTCAGAATTAATAGTATGAATGCGCGCCTGTTACTTAGCGCCTTTTTTCCTGAAAACAATCGCCAAAACAACACTTGCAATAATAGCGATGGCATATGGAATAACATATAAAAATGCTGTGCTTGCCGGTGCGCCGGACCCAGCATACTGAATGTAGCCCCTCCCATCTGTGTGCTTTTGCTGCAGATGGGGGCATACTGAGTGAGCGGGATCCAAGACAGAGCGAGACAGGGAACCCCCGCGGAGGGTTATTGAAATGGTTGCCGCTGTCGTTTATCCTGCCTTGGTAATCAGATTTTCAACTTAAAAAGTTCTTGAAGAGTCCAGAGAAACTTCTTTCAAGAAGTTTCTCTGGTGGGGTGAGGGGCTAAGCTCCACTAGAACTTTTATTGATACATCTTGTACTTCAGACGCAGATTATCGGCAATCATGGCAATGAATTCCGAGTTTGTAGGCTTACCCCGGTTGTTTTGGATGGTATACCCAAAGTAGGCGTTCAGTGTGTCAACATCTCCTCTGTCCCAGGCTACCTCAATGGCGTGGCGAATGGCTCGTTCTACTCTTGAGGTGGTGGTGGAATACTTCTTAGCTACAGACGGGTACAGCACCTTGGTTACAGAATTGATGATGTCAGAATCCTTGACCGTCAGAAGAATGGCAGTCCGCAGGTATTGGTAGCCTTTGATGTGTGCCGGTACACCGATCTGGTGGATGATTTGTGTTACCTGTGCCTCAATGTCGTCTCCTGTTGTACCCGGCAGAGTGGTATCTCCGGAGGCCGGTATGCTCCGACCGTCACGTGTGCGGATCAGATCATCAATATGCGCAGTCAGACTGTCTGTACGAATGGGTTTAATCAAACAGAGCTGCGCACCGACTCCTGAGGCTTGAATGAACATATTCTGGTTGGCGACCGGTGAGGTCATAATGAAAATGGGTTCCCGGTCGCCGCGATAATCCAGATTGTGAGATGCTCGGATGACACCGATGCCATCCAGCTTGGAAAGCCATATGTCAATAATGGCAATGTCGGGGTGAATGCGTTCTATTTTATGGATGGCATCATCTCCGTTAATGGCTTCGTCCACTGAACGGTACCCGGATTTGGTCAGTGCTTCACGCAGTTGTGTCCTTTGTGAGGCGTTTTCGTCAGCAATCAGGATACGGATGTTGGTATTGGATTCCATGGTTTGTATCTTCCTTTCGTCACAAAAAATGGTAAATAGTGGCTACACTACTATGATACCATAAAATGGGAAGAAATGCAAGACGAAACAACAAAAAAATATAAACAAAAATTACCAATTAATCCTGTGATGAATGACGAAAGAGACGAAAAGGGGCATAATGGAGGGGGCGCGACCGAAAAACGCTATTAAAGCACCACCGTACAATTATGGCGATGCACAAGTGCTGTCAGAAATGTACGGTGGTGCCTTTAGAAATAAATTGCTTACTCTTGACAGTCAGTTCTACCCATGCCGGAGAGAATCCACCGCGAAACGCATTTCGTGCGGAGGGGATATTGGCCCATGCACAGCAATAAAAGGGCACCATCCCATGATTGAGCGTTTCACAGGCCAGACGACTGGTTAGTGCACTGGCTACACCCTGGCGCCGATAATCGGGCTGTACATCGATCCCGATCTGCCACATGGTGTCGCAGTCAGCAGAACAGCCGGCAAGGCCAATCAGCTTTCCTCCGTCATATGCTCCCACACCCAGTACATCCAGGTGTTTCCGGCTGTCGCACAGGGCGTGGCTCCAAGCAGGTAGGTAAAGATCCGCAAAGTCAGCGGGACCCAGCAGACGGGTTTCATAAGGGCAGGGTAGGGGATGCAGGCGGGATAGGTCGGGAAGCCAATACTCTGCCATGAAGCAGACATCGGCATCAAGCGGGGATAACGCTTGAGACAGGCAATGAAGGCGGGGTGTTTCAAAGCAGGATTCCACTGGCTGATGAGTGATGTACTCCGATATAATGTCCCAGTACGGTTCGCTGATGGAGGCTACGATGTTGTGTCCGTAACTGACCAGATTGCAAAGGAAGGGTAATTCTAAATACCTGCGGGCCGCCGGATGAGGGCGGGAAAGCACGATTATGTTTTGTTGCGACAGAAAGTCAGAGGGGGCACAGCCACAGTCAATGGCCGACTGTTCAAGAGCTGTATGCAGGATGCGAGATGCGTATGCCATGATAATTTCTCCTGTATGTAAGACGCATATGCTACATATACGGATTCAGCCGGTAGCCATCATGCTTATGGCTCAATATCAGTCGTCGGCCACCTGTATCCAGGGCCTTTTGATTGATGCGACGGACATGGACAGCCAGCTGACCGGCGGTCATGAGATCGGCAGCCTTCTCGCTGTCAGCATGGTGTTTGCCACATAGAGTGATCAGAGTGGAAACGGGTAGGTACGGAGAGAGCGATCCTGAAGACAATTCTGATGCTGTTCGGGTGTAGGTCAGAAGCACCTGAACGATTTGTGTCTCAATGGGGGAGAGCATCATGGGGTAACCCATATAGCAATAATTGGAAGGCTCCGTGGAATCCTCCGATATGGACGCTTTCCCGGCATTCCCCGCCTGAAGGCGGGGAATGGACCATAAGCGGGTATCTGTCCAAGGATGATAGGTGTCTGTACATTGTGTGGATAAAGACGAAGCTTCCATCATCATAAAACCTTTAGAGGCTGCGTTTTTTACGCAAGCAGAATGTGGCACCGGCCATAACAGTGGCCAGAGAGATGAGTGTTGTTGAGGTGACAACAGATTGACATCCGTTATCAGACGAGATATTCTGGGTATCGGACGTGGAATCTGCAGGAGTTGTCACGGTATCGACAGAAGCATCTGTCGGGGCCTCAGTGGGTTCCTCTGTCTCAGATTCAGTTTCCAACTCGGGGTAGCGAACCTCGCTGACACCGGGAATATAATTCTGGTACACATAATTCATACGACCCAGGGGAGCACAATCACCGTTCTCATAAAAGCTCTCCATGGTGTCCATCACGGTGTCGCTGTCCACCCACTTGAACTGAAAGTCGATCTCCCGATAGCCGGTGATGCCCAGCATGGACTGAGGCACGGCCATCATCATCTTATTCCCTTCGATTTTGTAGCTGACCTGACCTTGAATGGCAAAATCAAAGCTGTTGTCAGAACCGATATACTTGCCTACCGTTGTGGTAGTCGCATCTTCGGCAGCATAGTTGACGATATAGTCATATCCATACCAGCCGGTGGTCTGATTGTCGACATTGATGAACAGCTGCATCCAGGAGGAGGACTTGTCAAGAGCTGTAATCTCCTCAGCGGTTTCAACATAAAAATAGACGTTTTTCGAATCGCTGGTCACCTTAGCCGCCACAATGTCATTCCGACCGGTGGTGTTGGTGTAGGTTTGGTGACCGAAGCCCTGGCCGTTGCGGTCCTGTGTGTCGCCCTTTGCGTCGGCATAAGTCACGGCAATTTGGTCCCACTGAGCGAAATCACCGGTGACATCAATGGGATTGCGGGCATCCTGCACAACCACAGGCGCAGTACCCTTGAGCTTCTGAACATTGT
>CAZQAI010000183.1:3304-3802 GCA_964591305.1 uncultured Clostridium sp. | reverse complement strand
CAACCGGCTCCTGATCGGCATTCGCATGAAGCTGGTGACCCGGATCAATGACAATCACTCTGTCGCTGTGGGCACTGTCCGACGTATAGTACACAATCCCCGTCCCCTCATGGGATTCTCCTGTATAGGGAACCGCATCGCCGGCAAGGAGCGAGATCTCGGTCTCCGGTTCGGATCCGACCTCGGTTTTGGTCATGGCATTGGTCGTCAGGTTGTTGACTATCAAATCATCCGTGCCAACCGTTTCCTCTTCTCCTGTAGACCACAGCCACTGCCATGCATCGCCGCAGGAGCATAAGACAAGCAACACAGCCAACAGACTTCCAAGTCCAACTGCCCGCCGACACACCGATCGTATTTCCTTACTTAGCATAAATGATTTTCTTCTCATCAGCTGCCTTGCCGTTCCTGGCGAATCAAGTACTGTTCGGCTTTTTTCTCATACCCTTCCTCTACCAGTATCGGACATTCAGCATGAGATTTATAGGCGGAAACATA
>CAZQAI010000183.1:0-3294 GCA_964591305.1 uncultured Clostridium sp. | reverse complement strand
CAACCATTGGTAGTACTGATCTCCGTGTCCTCCCTCCATGGGCTCAATGTCACGGCTGTACTCCTGTGTGTAGTTGTCAGTAAAGACAATTTCGCCTCCCATATCCAGCCTCTGTGCGCACCACTCGTTCCACCAGGTCAGAGTCACGATCTTGGGATGTACTTCGAAGGCATATGCCCACTGCGCATACCAGAAAATTCCATGATTTCGTCCATGTGCGGTATCGGTCCGGGACATGTATGTCTCCTGGGCGGCTACTGCCACGCTGACCTGTTCAGGGTTTCCGTTGGCGTCAGGGCTGGCAGAAAAATAATTATTAATATTCAGGAAGTTCCAATGGTACATGGCGTGATCCCCATTCAGTCCCCACATCATACGGGTTGTATACAGGTCGGATAAGGGAAAGTCAGCCGGGTCGGTGTGTGTGGTCAGCAAGAGAGGCTTACCGTCCCAGTAAACAAAGCAGTCTTTCCACTTCTCCACTGCATGGTATCTGTCATACAAAGCCTGGTACAGCGGGCCATTGCTGGTTCCACTCCAAAAAACGACATAGGGTGTTCCCTTGCCCTCAGCCCGCATTTCCATGATGGTGTCCAACATGGCGTTCATCGGCGTTTCGATGTAGGATGTCCAGGCGCTGTTACCCAGATAACCATCTCCGGCGTTTGTCAGGTCAATAATGATAAAGTCCACCCCTGCCTCATACAGCCATGTCATGTTATTGCGGATAGCATCCTTGTCCGAAGAACGGTAATATCCCTGCGCCGGTTTTGCCCAGTAATGGAAAGCAGGTACACCGCCCCATTCCTGACGGCCGGCCAAAGCTTCCGTGATGTTATAGTAGGTCTCGATCTTCTCAGAACCGCTTCCCAGAATGGCATCAAACCAGACAGAGTAACAAATGGACACGAGATCGGTCTTATTAGTGATATCCAGCCCCAAAGTGTTTCCCTCTGTGGGCGTGGCCGTAACGGTTTTATGTTCCACAACTTCCCCCTTAGATGCGGCCAAAACAGCCATATGATCGATGTACGCACCGCCACCGCCATGTGTAAACAGAGAGAAATACTCTCCCTTCAAGGCATTGGTGGTGCAGTCAGATTCGTCCAGCAGACTGCCGTTGCCATCATACACGCGGATCTTATCATCAGAAAAAGCAATGCGTCCCACCAGAACCTCCTGACTGCTTCCCTCGGCTGTCAAGTATATATAGGTGGTGTAATCCGAGGTGCAGACGATACTGGTATGCACCATCCCGTCAAGCAGCGACATATCCACCGGAATGGTAGCCCACCCGGCCGGCCAACTGGTGACATCCGGATGGTAGACGGTAATCTTCCCGGACTGCCGGTTGAATGACAGCCACAGCCCATCGCCGGGGGCATCGGGAATCTTGCTGGCATAATCAGAGACATAACATCCCCATATGGCTGTCTTCCAAGCTTCCTGACTCCTGGAGATAATGGTCCAGTCCAAGGACAGCTGCACCTGCCTATATGTCTTGACTGAGGCCGGCGTCACGATACTGTAGGTCGTCCAGCCATCTGCCACAATCTTGTCGGCACTCTTCTCATCGTATGGCAGGTAGAAAACGCCGTCGATAATTTTTGCGCTGCCGTTATCACGCATGACCGCCTTCCAATCGCACGTGATATCGTCCGTAGAATAGTCGGTGGAAAACAGCGTCAGCACGCCATTTTGACCAATCCTCATCGTGCTGCCTACCTCCTCATTGGGGTATGCATCCACGATTTCGGTCTCCACTGTCATCTGATATGTGACCGTTCCCTCATTGAAGGTACCGGTGTCCGGCGCCCAGAGCGTTTCCGGTTCCGGATCAGCAGTAGACTCCTCGCCGGTCTCTCCGCCGCCGACTGTGTCCTCCCCTGTTTGGGGCACAGTCTCCTCGGGTTCTGTCTGCTCTTCGGTTTCTGACCCACCTGCGGTTTCCACAGGATGATCAGATCCGGTACAACCGCCAAGGAGTACGCCACAGATCAGCAGACACACAAGGATCCCGACCAGGCTTAAGATATGCCGGAAAATACGGTTTCGTTTCATTTTCAAGCCTCCCTTTCCACTCAATAATCAACCAATTCCGAGCTAACAGGATGTTCTCAGGTTCTGTGCAGTGCCTGTACGCATAGGAAACGCACCACGCTTCTGCACTGTTTTCATTATATCATATTCATCCAACCTTGTCAAGCATCTTAAGGCAACATGAGGCAGCAGGAACGTACACCGTATCACCCGTTGATCGCCAGAAAATACAGTCATACTATACAAAAATTTGCACGTACATGGCATTCTGTACATGCAAAATTTTGTTTGAAACCGTGCGATATGGCCTTTACGTTCAGACGACCCCTGGGAGATCATCTGTGGATTGTCCGGATCAAACTGAGGGATGGGCATGAAAGCGGTCTCAAAGCGGACAAATGAGTCCTTGCTGATGTCCGACAGGGGCGCCTCACTGCCCATCCAGGTGGAGCCGGCGGTGGAGTCAATGGCAAAGATGCACTGCCCGGCGTTCAGGAAATTGGCCGGATAGCTGGAGACCTTGAAAGTCGAGAAAGCGCCTGTGGACACATGGCCGGCGATATCGAACAGAAGCACCCGAGTGGTGTCATTGAACAGCAGAATCTCTCCTTGGTCGTTAGAATATCCTGCACCTTTCTGCCGGAGCATCTGAATCATCATATTGTCCGCGGATTTATAAATAAAAGGAATCATGACTTTCTGCCCATTGACAAGGTAATATCCCTCCGCATCCTTTGCCGTGGCGGCCTCCGACACCTCCCAGATATAGTCCCAGGTGAGAACATCAGGCAGCGTGTACCCCAAAGGCTTCCACATAGGTCTTGTTAATGTAACATGCCTCTGTGGAACGCATAAAGGGCATGGCGTAGGTATGTCCTTCTATAACGCACTCGGACAGAAACGCTGCAACCAACTCATCGGTCGTGGGGCCGTCGAACCGGAGCTCACTTCCGCCCAGTCCGTACCGCTCGTCCTGCATCAGCGTGTCCAATGGAACCACAGTATTAGCGCCGCTAAGATAGGTAGCGATATGGTCGGGATATGTGATACATACATTAGGCGTGGCGTTGGTTGCTATGCTGGTAATGACATCGTTGTAAATCTTTCCATAATCGGTGTACAGCCTCAGATTGATCCGGATATTCGGGTACAGCTGTTCAAAATCATCAATCGCTTGCTGATAAATATCCACTTGTGGACACCTCTAAAAATTCTCTAAAGTATTGACAAGAAGGACAAAATAAGGTAAAATAG
>CAZQAI010000182.1:0-3819 GCA_964591305.1 uncultured Clostridium sp. | reverse complement strand
AGGTTCAAATCCTGTCACCTCGACCATGTAAAAAGCCCTGAAAACACAGCGTTTTCGGGCTTTTTTCTTATGCCTTTCCTGTCAGTTTACCCCAGATTTTACCCCAACCAGCTTTGAAAACGGCTTTTTACCCCAACAAATCATTGATGGCGGCCTGCTGTCGAGCAGCGGATTCTTGCCTCGCATTCTCAGAGACATTGAACTGTACCCCCAAAATTGGACAGCCATTGATTGAAATTCCACAGTGAGAAATCAAAATCACAAACAAAAAACAGAGTCGGAAATCAAAATTTCGGACAGATATTAAATCCACAGGTCACAAAGTAAACAGATCATGGTATAATATTCGTGTTTGAATCTTTCCCCTCTGCGAAGGAGGTACAATCAATGGCAAAAGACGGTACAAATCGCGGCGGTGCCCGACCGGGTGCTGGGCGAAAGAAAAAGACACCAGAGGGAACATATGAACATGTTACCTTCACCGCCGAGCAACTCAAAGAGCTTACAGATTCGCCGCATGTGGCGTATGTTTCCAGCAAAACAGTCTCGTACACCAAATGGCCTCTATATTTCCGTTTGCCGCCAGCACCTTCATGGTCTGTATATGATTGTGGTAGTCATGCCGCCAGCCGCGTATCTGCCTATACATGGACTCTACTTCCCGATAGTGTGTCTCGATCATCTCTCTTTGATAAGCGGCTATCCGTTTATCAATGCGTTTTGGCAGATATGACATGACCCCTCCTTATGTGTGCATGATAATGGCCCGGTTCAACGCATCGTATGCCCCCCTCGGAAGAGGCAGAACATGGCCATCCCACAGGTATACGTCTGTTTTAGTCACCCTTCTGACGCAGGTAAGATTGACAATCATGGCCCGTCCGACTCTGAAAAAACGGTCATCCAGCATACATGCAAGTTCACCCAGCGTGTGTTTTACGGTGTATTCCCGTCTGGCATGAACCGTCACATAGTTACGACAGATATTCAGATAGGTGATCTCGTGTAACGGAATGCGAATCATGTCTCCTGAAAGAGTCAGATTCAGGCAGCGTTCATTCTGAATCAGCTTTTCAGTGGCCCTATTCAGAACAGTAAATAGCTTCCCCTCATCTACGGGCTTCATCAGATAGTGAAGGGCCGCCACCTCATATCCTTCCGCAATATAATCCGAATATCCCGTAATGAACACGATCTGTACCGTATCATGATGCCCATTTGCTTTGCCCCGCGTTCCAGGAGAGTCATGATATACTGTGCGTCGGCCTTGCTGTCGTCGCATATTGCGATTCTGTATGACATAGACCGCCTCCTCACTCTCCCGTCACAGGGAACTCAAACCAGAAGGTCGAACCCACTCCCAGTTGGGACTCCACGCCATATGTGGTATGGTGGCCTTCCAGAATTTGTTTAACAATGGAAAGGCCCAGGCCGGTGCCAATCATGGCACGGCGGTGTACCTTGTCGACTTTATAGTACCGATCCCAGATCAACGGGATCTGGTCTGCCGGAATCCCTTCTCCACTGTCGGTCACGGATATACGCACCCGCTGCTGTCCGTCTGCATCCGCCGTCACTGTCTGGGTCACCCGCACCAGCTTGTCATCTCCGGTGTAATTAATGGCGTTGTTGATCAGGTTGTATATCACCTGAAGAATCATGGTACGGTCAGCCATGATGTCCACACAGGCTTCGGCACAAAATTCGATGTGGTAACCGTCCTTCTGAGTCAGCTTCTCGTACCGTGCCATGACCTCCCGGACAGTGTCGGTCAAGCAGAAGCGTTCCATGGTCGGCGTCCTTGTACCGGCTTGCAGCTTGGACAGATCCAGCAGGTCATTGACAAGCCCGGCGAGCCGCTGCGTCTCATCTATAATCACCTGCACATTCTCCGGTGTGTTCTCTCCGGGAAGGTCACGCATGACCTCGCTGTATCCGATAATCATGGTCAGTGGCGTACGCAAATCATGAGAAATGTTGGCAATCAGTTCCTTTTGCAGTCTGTCATTGCGGGACAGTTCTTCAGCGGCATGGGTCAGGGAGTCAGACAGCTCCATAGCCTCCCGATAGCCCGTGACACTGAAATCCGCTTTATACTGCCCCTGGGCCAGCTGTCTGGCTGCCCGGTTCATTTTCTGTATCGGGCGTGAGATGTTCCTGGAAATCAGTACAGCCAGGAAAACAGCTCCGCACAGCATGATCACGGAAATGACCCAGAATTGGGTTTTCAAGGTTCGCACCGTAGCGTTCAGGGGAGCCAGCTCAGAGTTCATGAGAATCATGTACACGGTGTCGTCTCCCTCTTCCACGGAGGGCAGCAGTCGCACCTGAAGCATGATCTCGCTGAGAATCGACTTTTTCCATCCCCCCACCTGATCCGGCAAATATATATACTCGCCGGTATGTGCATCACGGTTCTTAGGCGTGAAAATTAGCGTGTACAAGCCGTCATTCTCCGCAGCCTTGTTA
This sequence comes from uncultured Clostridium sp., assembly GCA_964591305.1. GTDB lineage: Bacteria > Bacillota > Clostridia > Oscillospirales > CAG-272 > CAMEON01. The sequence continues at coordinate 1,350 of CAZQAI010000182.1, read as the reverse complement.
TACAGATAAGTCAGGTAAACCTCATCGATCCCGTGAATCACACAGTCGTTTGAAAAATCCGCGCTACTGCAAATATCCTGTGCGTATCTCCGGTTCTCATCCCAGCTCATGGAAAAAACACGGATACAAATAGCGTAATCAGCTGCATATGTGCGTACCGTTTCGTTTAATGCTTCCGGATTATCCCGTAATGTGCCAACCAATGCCTTGTCGGCCGTACCCAACTCCTGGTACTTGCTTTGCCGGTAGAAATAATTCAAAAGGCCTATCTGAAATACCCATACCACGATCAAAATGAAGGTGGTGAACAGGAGCAGGTAGGCAAACAGTTTCCAGGATATGCTGATTCTCGGTTTTTCATGTGTCTTGTGATTATGGATTGACTGGTCTTTTTGTTCTGAAGTCATGCGCACACTCCGACATATGTCCCCTGGGGCAGCTACGGCATACCGTCCCAGGGAGACACAGAATAGAGAACCGCCTGGTTCAAGCGGCTTTTTTCATTTCCTTTAGGGTGACGTCCGGTCAATCACCCTCAAATCGGTACCCGACACCTCGCAGGGTAACAATATAGGAAGCATACCGTCCCAAACTTTTACGCAGTAGCTTGATATGAGTGTCCAATGTACGGGCATCGCCATAAAAATCATATCCCCACACCTCACTGAGCAGTTTTTCCCTGGTCAATGCGATGTTGCGGTTCTCCAGCATGAAGAAGAACAAATCATACTCCTTAGGGGACATATCTACCCGTTGACCGTCTACATAGACAATCCGGGCGGTGACATCGGCCCGCAGCCCTCCTCCGTCCAGCTCAATGATCTGATGAGACGCCTTCACCGCATCGGTTGTCGGGTTCTTGACTCGCTTCAGAACGGCATCCACCCGGAGCATCAGCTCCCGCGGCGAGAAGGGCTTGACTACATAGTCATCAATACCCATCTCAAAGCCGTTGATCTTGTCATACTCTTCTCCTCGGGCGGACAGCATAATGATAGGGGTCTGGGTGGTCTTGCGAATCTCCCGGCAAGCTGAAAAACCATCCAGCTCCGGCATCATGATGTCCATGATAATCAGATCAAAGGACTGTTTGCGGCAGAGCTGCACCGCTTCCATGCCGTCCCCGGCTTCGGTAACAGAATGCCCCTCAAATTCAGCATACTTGCGAATGATGGCGCGAATGCGGCTTTCGTCGTCCACAACAAGAATATGATACATGGGTCGTCCTCCTGTCGATGAATTTTCTGTTCTCGTTTGTTATGATTTCGCAGAGGGAAGGACCGGTTTATCCTTCCCCAGCGTCAAGGACCGGTTTATCCTCCCCCAGCGTCAAGGTGACTCTGATTTTGC
>CAZQAI010000181.1:0-3826 GCA_964591305.1 uncultured Clostridium sp. | reverse complement strand
TGGAAACAGTTTCTCTTTCCCTGCTGACTGTGGATGCCGTGCCGGAGGATGCGGCCCGTCTGTTTGGGCATGCCCATGTGGTGGAGGATATGATATGCGCTGTGCGGGACGGACGGAATCCGCAGGTCATGCCGGCCGACGCGTTGATCAGTGTAAGGATTGTCCATGCCATTTATGAATCTGCCCGGACGGGCAGGACGGTCTATCTGGACTGACTCTTGTGCCCGAAAGCAAAAGCCCGCCATCTTACGGTGGAGGGCTTTTTGGCTTATACGTGTATCAGATACTCCTCCCGCCGCCGCCATGAGAACGGCCGGATGAACTGGTGTGCGTGGAGGATGAGCCGGAGGTGCTTTTCGGAATGGGAGTCCGGGAGACAGTGCGGTACAGGTAGGTATCTTTGTTCCGGGTCAGGTTGAAGCTGCCCTTGCGCACATAATCACCTGCGTAAGGCCGGCTGGCCACACTCTTCAAGGAGGATTTCATACACCCGGTGACAATCAAACCGACAAGAAGCCCGATCACAAGTCCCACAGGGATCCAGTACAGCTTATAAGCCCGTGCGTCCTGTACCTCGCTGTCCACTTTATCTGCAAAGGTGGCGAGGGCTGAGGCGTACCGATCACTGCGGATGTCAGAGGCCATACAGTCAAAGAGATAGTCGATATCCGAATCCGAAAAATAACGAATGCCCGACCCACAGGTGGAGATCCACACTTCTTTCTCGTTCCCGTTTATGTAGCGTAAAAAGAGAATGCCATCACTGTTCTTTCCCATGCCGTAGCCACCGTAATTGTAATAATCGTCAGCGTATGCCATGGGGGATTTGCCGTCCAGATCCGATGTGGTGACAACCACCACGTCAAAATCCAGACGGGTACTGATCTCATTCAGACGTTCTCGCAGGGTAGCCTCTTCTGCGTCAGACAGAAGGTCTGCGTCATCCACGACCCGGTCAGGGTGATTTCCATCCTCTGCCGAAGCGGGGAGCACAACGCATAAGGCCAGCAGGATCATGGTAAGGAGAATGGCCGAAAAACGACCTATCAAGTAGAATATTCCACTGTTTTGTTTCATATGCTCACCCTCCTAACAGGAAATGGAAGAGCAGAGACAAGCCAATGACTCCTGCACTGACGGCGGCGGTCAACCCCCACAGCCACTTGTGGTAGGCGGCCATATCCGTAGGCAGATTGCCGACAAACTTTCCGGTTTGTCCGTTCATGGCGAAGGTATACTGCTTACCGTTCCAGGTCGTGTTGAGCAGCCAGACAGGCAGGAGCGCATACAGCGTTTTTCCGTCCGAGAGGGTGACACTTGTATATTCGGGAACCACCGTGCTGTACCCCCGGACTGTAGCGGCCAGGGTACTCTCTGTAGAATGCTTGACCATTTCGTTGGAACGCTCTGTACATTCCGTCGAAGGCACGTCGTATCGGTCGGCCAGGAAGCCGGACAGGTAGGCTGTCTGAAAGTCCACAGCCTCCCGGTAGTCAAAGGGCTCCAGAGACTCCATCAGGTCGTCGGGCATTTTCCGGGAGCCGTCCACCGGCACCTTGTCGAAGCCCAGACTGCCGCTTCGCACTACGGAATAGTATGAGGTTTCCTTATACATGTATTTGGAGTCGCTCCAATGACGCGTTCTTGATGCACGGAAACGCATGGTGGCATCTGCATCGGCATTAAAGAGCCAGAAGGGCACATAGATACCCTTGATCTCGTCCAGGTGATTCTGATTCTTGAATACCCGAGGCAGAAGCCATTTGCCGCACAGGTGGTCAGAGAAGGCCTTGACGGCAGCCTTTTTATCTAATTTAAAGGGAATGACCAGATCCGGCTTGAGCTCGCCGGATAGATTTCCTTTGAACACGACGGGGTTACCGCAAAAGGGGCAGAGAGTGGCGGCCGATGTGACTTCAGTTATGATCTCCCCGGCGCAGGATGGGCAGACATAGGTTGCCATTCCATCAGTTTCCTCTCCTTCCCATGTGTGTTCCGGAGAAGTCCACTCCATGCTGTCCGGGGCTTCCTCCTTCAGGTCAGCATCATATTCATTCAGTGTGTCCAGATCAAACTCGGTGTCGCAATAGGGACACTTCATCTTTTGTGCCTTGGTGTCAAATTCAATGTAGCCACTGCAGCACGGACACTTAAACTCTCGCACGGTGGAAGCCATGCTTACCTCCTATCCAAGTATCACAGTACCGATCGGCGAACCGTCGGTCGGATGCTTATTGCATATCATGCTCGTCGAAACGGTCACCGCACTCAGGGCAGAATTTGGGCGGATGGTGCGGATCCTCGGGTTCCCAGCCGCACTTGTCACAGCGGAATACAGGCGCTCCGGCAGGCCGGCGGGCACCGCAGTTCTGACAGAACTTACCCTTGTTCACGGTACCACAGCTGCAGGTCCAGCCATCCTCCACGGGCCTAGGAGCGCCGCATTCCGGACAGAATTTTCCGTTTGCCATAGTCCCGCAGACGCATTTCCAGCTATCCGCTGCGGGTTTGGGCTCAGGTTTTTTAGCTCCGCATTCGGGGCAGAACTTTCCGGTGGGATGAGCCCCGCAGGAACAGGCCCAAGGCCCGGCGGAAGAAGCAGGCTGTGCCTGCGATGTCGGCTGTTGTGGCTGCATTTGCTGGCTCATGGCATACAGGTTTTGGGCATTTCCGCCTCCGGCGTGCATGGCCATACCCATACCCATAAAGCCTGTCATGGCACCGGCGGAATTACCGGCGGCAGTCTTCATGGCGTCTGCTTGGGCAGTGGAAAGCAGGGCAGCGGCTCGGGTGGGATCGGTGAACATACCCAACCGCTGATCCTCCTTCAGCCGGGCGGCGTCCTCTTCTGTCAGTGTGACAGCTCCCAGGGACACCGCCTCAATGCGGATACCCCGGCGTTCTGTCCACTCGGTATTCATTTCCTCATTGAGGTAGTCTCTTAACTCCCGGGTGTGGGACATCAGCTGGTTGGGGCGTAGCTCCAGGTCAGACAGACGGCCCACGGCGGGCATCAAGGCCTGGATAAAATCCGCTTTCAGCTGTCCGGCAATCTCCTCCCGACGGTATTCTTGGGCTGTGTTGCCACAGATATTTGTATAAAAGAGCAGGGGATTGACCAGCCGGTAGGTATAGGTACCATTGATACGCAGATCAACCTCGCGGTCGATGCCCACATTCCGGTCCACCACCCGGAATGGAATCGGGGTCGGCGTACCGAATTTATTGTCCAGCATTTCTTTGGTGTTGAAGTAGTACACCCGCTGATCCTTAGCGGTGTCTCCACCAAAGGTGAACCGGCGTCCGATGGTCTTGAAGGTTTCCTTGAGGGAGTTACCAAAGGGTCCTGCAAAGAGGCTGGGCTCCGTGGAAGAATTCCAGGTAAACTCACCCGGTTCTGCACAGAATTCCACTACCTTTCCTTGCTCTACGATGATCATGCACTGGCCATCGGCCACTGCGATGCCGGAACCATTTGAAATGATGTTGTCTTCCCCCTTCTTGTTGGAGGAACGGGAAGAGATGCGTTTCTGGCCTTTTACGGCCAGCACCTCTTTACTAAGGGAGTCGCAGTAAAAAAACTCCTTCCATTGATCAGCTAATACTCCGCCGGTGGCCCCGGTGATTGCTTTGATAAGTCCCATGTATATCCCCTTTCGATCAGAATCCTGATTTCAAATCATTATATACGATTTCGTTTGATTTGTCAATGGTTTGTATGCAAAGTCGGGCGGAAAAAGCCAATTTTTGTTACAATCCAGCCGGGGAACGGAGGAACGCCCAGACCCCCAAAGACCTTTCAATACATTTTGTATTGAATTTATCG
>CAZQAI010000180.1:0-3848 GCA_964591305.1 uncultured Clostridium sp. | reverse complement strand
CCCGCCTATAAAACGATGGCATCAGACAGGCGGCAGAATGACCACCCGACGGTCGACAGTCAGGGCACTCAGACGGTACTCCTTACCATCGACAGCGACCACTTCACGCAAGGTTGCAGCGGCAGCGGTCAGGGACTCATCCCCACCCCGCACAGTCAGGTGCCCATCAGCATGGACACAGACCGTAGCCTCAGGAAGACAGGCAATCGATATAATATCGCAAAGGTCCCCCAGACGACACTGACCGCGATTGTTGCTGCCCACCGCAACCACATGTCCGTCGGCACTCAAACCTACAGTATGATACTCTCCGCAGGCCACCATGACAATGTTCTGCCATCCCTCTACCCGGCACTGGCCATGTCCGTTGTCCCCGATGGCTACGCAGGTGCCCCCGGACACCACACCCACCGTATGACGTACCCCGCAAGCCACATCCACGATCTGACGCCATTTACGGGTATCACAGCGTCCGTCCGGATTAGCGCCAATGGCATACACCCGTCCATCCCCACGCAGGGCCACAGTGTGCTCATAACCGCAGGCCACCGCCACAAAGGCATCGGAACCTGCCGGCATTTCTCCGCTCCCCGGCTGTCCCGGATGAATCAGCTCGGCATTCAATGTGCCAGCCTCGCACTGTCCCGCCTGATTCAGGCCGGTAGCCTCGATCAATCCCCGGGACACGGCCGCTGTATGATTGAGTCCGCAGGAAAGTGCCGTAACCTCCTTCCAGGTGCTCACCCGGCATTGTCCGCAATCATTGGAGCCGTACGCAGTCACCTGTCCGTCCGGCAGAAGGCAGGCTGTATGCGCAAACCCACAGCCAAAGCTCCGGCGGATCCGCACCGCCTCTGCAGCGGCCGCCGCACCTCTTGCCTGCGGATTGAAGCGGGTCAGGATACTGTACTCCGCCGAAGGAATGAACAATCGAACGCCGGCCAGCTTTTCCGGCAGGTATTCGCTGCCCTGGGTATGCAGATACAAGCTCCCGTCGGCCATCACCAGTACCTGGCGGTTCCCAAAGCAGACCATGCTCCGGACACCCCGCAGTGTATCCATAACCCGCCCATGCCGCCCGGCCATGAGTAGGGTACCGTCAGCACACAGGCCCATGGTGGTGCCCGGCATCACAGCAATTTGAATCACCCTGCGCCAGGACGCCACCTCACATTCGCCGCTTACATTACAGCCCACAGCCAGCACCGTCCCGTCGGAGCAAAGACCCACTGTGTGTTTTCCCGAGGTAGCCGCAGTCACGAGTTTCTGCCAGCCTCTGACCATGCACTGGCCATAGGTATTGTCTCCCGCTACCCGCAGCGTGCCGTTCTTGCAAAGCCCCAGAGTGATGTCCGGTCCGGCATATATGTCCCGGATATCCTGCCATCCCCGCACGGCACATGGACCTCTGCCCATTCGGCGGTTGAAGGATCTCCCACCGCCTACAGCGGCCACAGTGCCATCAGCCCGCAAGCCGACAGTGTGCCTTGGCCCTGCCGCTACACGGATCACATCTCGCCAGCAAAGCGTATCGCACTGCCCACAACTGTTGTCCCCCGACGCACATACGGTGCCATCTGCCATCAGCAGGGCCATGTGGTCCTCCCCCATGGCCACCGCAACAGCTGCATCCGGCAGCCCCAAACGGGCCGTTACATCCACCAGGGGAACGCCGTTCGCCATATCGCACCGCTCCAAAACCTGTCCGTCTCCCCGGATGTAAAGTGTCTTTCCCTGCCCTGCGACCATAGTCCGGACAGAGTCAGCCAGGGCCTCCTCCTCATGGACAAACAGCTTGCGTTCATATTGCCAGGTCGTGAGCGCTCCCTCTGCCGTCCGCACACTCAGGTGGCTCTCATCCCCTGTCAACCGGGCAGCCAGGGACAGCGCATCTTGCCGCAGGGCAGTCGAAAAGGTCTCCCATCCCGCCATGCCGGGGATACTGTCGGAATCCACACCCCGATCCATCCCCTCATCCTGCTGCCTGTCCTCTGCGGTATTCGGAGCATCCAAGGCATTCTGCCGGATGCTGTAACGGCCATACCCGTCATACTGTCGCAAAACCCGGAATAACACAAAGGGAACCGTTCCGGAGCACTGGCCGTCCGCATCCAACCCACAAGCCAGCACCCGCCCACCGGCGGTTATAGCCACCGCATGGTCTCGACCGCAGGCCACAGTCAGCACATCACGCCAGGAGGAGGTGTCGCAAGAGGTGTACCCAGTGTCATATGCCTGCTCCCAGGCCATCACGACTCCGCCCATGCTGACAGCGCCTGACGGATGCTGTTCACCGCTTCGTACTGATCCGGTGGACACCACCGTCCCATCCGCCAAAAGTCCAACGGTATGCGAAGCCCCGCAGGCCACGGCGGCAACCTGACGCCAGGCACCGACCTGACACTGCCCCATCCTGTTTTGTCCGGCTGCCACTGCATAGCCGCCGCAGCAAAGACCGACCAGAAAATCTTCTCCGGCACACAAGGTATGCACATCCCGCCATGTCTCCACGGTCTGATAAGGAATCCACTCCCCTCTTGCCCCGGATGCGTCACATACCTCTTTACTCTCACCGGATGTGTGAGCGCTGTTCGTAGCAATCACCACATGTCCATCTCGACGCAGTCCTGCTATGAAGCTACCCGACAGGCAAAGGTCTGTAAGATCCTGCCAGTCGGAACCAGAAAGATCCATATCCGTAACCGGCAGCATGCCGGCGGTATGAATGCCCCCCTTCCTGTCCACGCCTACCGTGCAGACGTCGGTGCCTCTCAGAAGGATGATATCACGCCATGTCTGCACATCCCCCTGCCCATACTCATTCCGACCGGCATACAACACCCGTCCGTCCTCGCACAGGGCCATCGAATGGTATCGGCCCGCCAGAATGCTCCGCACCTTGCGCCATTCTGTCACCCGGCCACATCCGCAGTCCAGATTTCCGGCGGCGCTTACATGGCCATCGGCGTGAAGTGCGACCAGATGTGCCGCTCCACAGGCCAGTGATACCACATCCGTCCACTTTTCCACTTCAGGGAAGCCACAGGTCGTCAACACATGGCCGTCCGCCGCCACACAGGCCGTCATTCTCGGTCCACAGGCTATTCGCCGCCGGTAGCGTTGCGCCTGGGTCATGCGTTTATGGTAGACATACCCTGTTTGCGACAGGGTGACATAAATCTGCTGCCTGGTGCGAATTAAGTCGCCAAAACTGCTGAAAAGAGCAGGCCAATCCTGCAGCCGAAGCTGTCCGTAATCCTCAAAGCCCGGAATACACCGCTCAATAGGCCGACCGCCGCTATGTATCCATCCAATAGAGATCACCTTTCCATTGCCACCGACCCGAACAGCATGGTGCGTGCCAACAGCACAGACCACTGTTACCCGGGAAGCATCACCCACCGGCGAAGCTCCGGCATCATCAAGGAAGGTTTGTGTATCCGCTCGTCCCCGACCTGTAGACAGCATCTGGCCGGAGGCTGTCACTCCGCATAAAACAGATCCTCCGGCCGCCATGAAAATCAGACTGCTCCATGTCCTGGCGGTGCGGGGCAATCTGCCAGTAGAGAGAAGGCGCCCCTGCTCAGTCAGAGCATAGGCTGTCCGCCCCTCTGCGTCGGCAAACAGGCCCACAACCCCATGCCAGTGTGCGGTTCTGCGGTGAATGACCGGATCGTCTCCGGCGGCCAGCACCTCTCCGCTCTCTGTCAATCCCAGCGTGAAACGCAGACCGCAGCAAACATCGGTGATATTTGTCCAGCTACCGGTATCATGCTGCATATGGGCCGTATCTCCCGCGCAGACAACCCGCCCGTTCCCCAGTACGGCAGCGGCGTGACGAGGACCGC
>CAZQAI010000179.1:0-3869 GCA_964591305.1 uncultured Clostridium sp. | reverse complement strand
CGGGATCTTCAATTCCGGTGGAATCACCTCCGCTATGGGACGTACCGTCCCCCCGATGAGTGACAGACCGGCGTGTTCCCCGAACTCAAGGCTTCGTTCAAAGAGCAGCTGCATACCAAGGCAGATGCCCATGAGAGGTACACCTTTCCCGGCCATGCGGCAGATCAGAGTATCCAGCCCTCCCGCCCGCAGACGGGCTGCCGCATCGGAGAAAGCCCCCACCCCCGGCAGGATCAAACGGTCTGCCCTCTCTATGATGTCCGGGTTTCCGCTGACCGTGACCTCTTTGCCTATATAGGAAAAGGAGCTTTGCAGTGAAAAGAGATTCCCTACACCGTAATCCACGATGACAATCCCGGCCATTACAGCACCCCCTTGGTGGAAGGTATCCTGTCCGGTTGACGCCCATCCGGTGCTACCGCTGCCGCCAGACTGCGAGCCACCGACTTGAAGGCCCCCTCTATGATGTGATGCGAATTCTCCCCGCAGATCTGCCGGATATGCAACGTAATCCCCCCACGTGCGGCCAGCGCGACAAAGAATTCCTTGGCCAGCTGGGTGTCAAAGGTACCCACTTTTTCGGTGGGAATATGCATGTCATAGACCAACATTCCCCGCCCTGATATATCCACCGCCGACAGGATCAGCGCCTCGTCCATGGGGAGCAGTCTGTCGCCGTACCGGGTGATACCCCGTCTGTCCCCTAATGCTTCGGCCAGGGCGAGGCCCAGGCAGATGCCTACATCCTCCACGGTGTGATGATCGTCCACCCAGGTGTCTCCTGCGCATGCTACAGACAGATCAAAGCCGCCATGGACGGCAAAAAGGGTCAGCATGTGGTCGAGAAAACCGCATCCCGTGTGGATGTCGGCTTGTCCCTTTCCGTCCAGCGTGAGAGACAATGTGATGTCGGTCTCGGCCGTCTTTCTTTGAATGGTACTGGTTCTCATGTGGCGAGCTCCTTTTGCATAATCTGGCGGATGGCCTCGGTCAGAGCATCCATCTGTTCCGGTGTACCCACCGTGATGCGGTTATATGCCTGGATGTCCGGCTTGTCAAAGTGACGGATCAGGATTCCCTTTTCCTTCAGCGCAAGGTATAAGGTACGGCCGTCCATGGCAGGGTGAGCGGCGAAGAGAAAATTGGCCATGGAGTCGGTGACGGTAAAGCCCATCGCCCGCAGGGCATGCCCCGTGTCTTCACGGGTTTTGGCAATGGATGCGCAGTTCTGCCGGTAATAAGCGGCATCACGAAGAGCCGCCGTACCCGCCGCCATGGTCATGCGGTTGACATTATAGGGATTGGTTGAATACTTGATCCGGTTCAGATCCTCTATGAGCGTCGGGTGTCCCATGCCGATCCCCAACCGGGCCCCCGCCAGGGAGTAGGACTTGGAGAAGGTGCGTGTTATGAGCAGATTGTCATACTTTCGGATGAGCGGCAGACAGCTCTCCCCGCCGAAATCGATGTAGGCCTCGTCGATCACCACCACATGCTCCTGGTTGGTGGCAACGATCCGCTCAATCTGATCCACACTCAAAAGAAGGCCGGTGGGCGCGTTGGGATTGGCGATGACGATGTTCATACCCAGATGCTCATAATCAGCACAGCCGATGGTGAAATCGTCCTTCAGGGGAATTTCTTTGAAGGGAATGCCGTTCAGATTTGCGAAAACAGCGTAAAACCCGTAGGTCAGAGCAGGGAAAGCAAAGGGATGTGTCCTGTCGCCAAAGGCCATGAAGGCGAAGTTGAGGCTCTCATCCGAGCCGTTGGTAAACAACAGCTGATTCTTTTCAACACCCAAGCAGCCTGCCGCTGTATCCGTCAGTTCCCGGCACTGAGGGTCAGAGTATAGCTGCAGACGACCTGCTTCTTTTTCTACTGCCCGCAGTACGCCTTCTGATGGGGGGTAGGGAGACTCATTGGTATTGAGTTTAATGTATGCGGTATCACGAGGCTGTTCACCCGGGGTGTATGGCTCAAGCGAGGCAAGGCGACTGCTGAAAAAACGGCTCATACGGACTCCTCCGTGCGCACCATAGCGCTTCTGCCGTGGGCGGTGAGCCCTTCCTCCCGGGCGAACCTGTCCACGTCTCGGGCCACTGCTTCAAAGGCTTCCCGGGGATAGTAAATAAATTGGGATTTCTTGATAAAATCGTCTACGGACAGAGGGCTGGAAAAGCGTGCCGTGCCTCCGGTAGGCAGGGTGTGGTTGGGTCCGGCATAATAGTCGCCCAAAGCTTCGGGACAGTACCGACCCATAAACACAGAGCCGGCGTTCTTGACCCTGTCCAGGTAAGCAAAGGGATCGTCCACACACAGTTCCAGGTGCTCCGGCGCCAACTCGTTGGCAATATCAATGGCCACCTCCAGTGTGTCCGCCACAATGATCTTTCCGTTGGTGTCAATGGAAGCACGGGCAATCTCCTGCCGCCGGAGGGTGGGAATCTGTGCCTCCAGCTCCTCGGAAACCGCTTTGGCCAGCATGCGGCTGTCGGTTACCAGGACGGCGGAGGCCATCTTGTCATGTTCGGCCTGAGACAGCAGATCGGCGGCTACATGGCGGGGTGATGCAGACCTGTCGGCTACCACCAGAATTTCGCTGGGTCCGGCAATCATGTCAATGGATACCTGCCCGAATACCTGCCGTTTGGCTTCTGCGACAAAGGCATTGCCGGGGCCGACGATCTTGTCGACCCGGGGGATGCTTTTTGTCCCATATGCCAGAGCGGCGATGGCCTGAGCTCCGCCCACCTTGAAAACACGGTCTACTCCGGCAATCCGGGCCGCTGCCAGAATGGGGGCGGCCACCCGGCCGTCAGCTCCGGGCGGTGTTACCATGACGATTTCCCGGCACCCGGCGATCTTGGCCGGAATGGCATCCATCAGCACAGTGGATGGGTAGGCTGCCGTGCCGCCCGGTACATACAGCCCTGCTTTTTCGATGGGAAGGATACGCTGACCCACCAGGGAACCATGCTCTCCGCTGATTACATAGCTGTTCCGTACCTGGGCCTGGTGGAAGCGGCGAATATGGTCGGCAGCTGTGTTCAGAATGCGTATAAAATCACTGTCCACCGCAGCCTGCGCTTCATCAAATTCCGCTTCTGTTACCTCCAGGGAGTCAAGCACTGCATGGTCAAACTTTTCGCAGTACATGAACAGGGCCTCATCACCCCGTTGCCTTACATCGGCAATAATGCCGGAAACCACATCCTCCACATGAGCCGCCGGGGCCATGCGGGAAAAGATGTCCTTATGGCTGACTTGTCCGTATTCCAGTATCTTGATCATAATAAAGCCTCCACCTGCGTCCTCAGTCCGGCGCACAGCCGACTGATCGCATCGTATTTGAATTGGTACGCCGAACGGTTGGCGACCAATCGGGCGCTGACTGGTGCCACGGTTTCAAAGGGTTCCAATCCGTTCTCATACAGGGTTTTCCCGGTTTCCACAATGTCCAGAATCACATCTGAAAGGCCCAGAAGCGGCGCCAGTTCAATAGAGCCGTTTAGCTTGATAATGTCAATGTCCCGGCACTGCTTGCGGTAATAATCCATGGTGATGTTGGGAAACTTGGTGGCCACGCGCAGGGTATGCTGAGTGCGGTCGCGGAAGTCCTTTTTTCCGGCCACCGCTAGGCGGCATTTCCCCACCTGCAGATCCAGAAGCTCAAAGATTTCCGGCCGGTACTCCATGAGAATATCCTTTCCGGCAACCCCCACATCGGCTGCCCCCCGTTCCACATAGATGGCCACATCCGACGGCTTGACCCAGAAGAAACAGACTCCGGCCTGTGGGCTGTCAAAAATCAGCTTCCGGGTGTCCTCCAGAGCCTCGGGGCAGGGGAAACCGGCTGAATCGAACAT
>CAZQAI010000178.1:0-3909 GCA_964591305.1 uncultured Clostridium sp. | reverse complement strand
CTCCCCTCGTACAGACCGACGATCACCTTGACGCCGCTGTCCTTCAGATTGAGTGCATGCGCATGACCCTGGGAGCCATACCCGATGATAGCCACCGTCTTACCTGCGAGCTTCTGGAGGTCGCAGTCCTGCTGATAGAAAATTCTTGCCATGATAGTGTACCTCTTTCTTTTTTTATATTTGTGTATTGCGTTTAGCCTTCGATCATACCCGCATGGAATCAGATGTTGGTCACCTTACGGATGGTGGAACTGCCTCTCTCCAGAGACACAGTGCCGGTACGACAGATCTCCAGGATATGGTAGTCCCGCATGAGCTCAATGAAATTGTCCATTTTTTTCTCGTCGCCGGTCAGCTGAAGCACCATGGAATCCTTGGCGTAATCAGCCACCTTGGCGCCAAAAGCTTCGGCTGCGGCGAAAATGCGGTCCCGGGTCTCGGAATCGTTCTGCATTTTGATCAGCATGAGCTCACAGCTGACAGAGTCCTCACTGGACAGCTCACGGATAGAGCAGACATCCGGGAGCTTATACAGCTGGTTGATCAGCTGCTGCTTATTGGTCTCTTCCCCGTCAAACAGGACCGTGATCCGGGAGTAATCGGCGGATTCGGTTTCGCTGACCGTCAGGGCGCTGATATTAAACTGTCTGCGCCGGAACATGCTGGCCACACGGTTCAACACGCCGTACTGATTGCGCACCAGGACGGCTACGGTGTATCTTTTCATGCTATACCCGTTCCTTTCTGATGTTTTGGTCACTCGCCCACCTTGAGGATGATGTCATCCATTGAGCCTCCGGGAGGCAGCATGGGAAGAACAAACTCATCCTTATCGATGGCGCAGTCAATGAGGTAAGGGCCGTTTGCCGCAAAGGCGTGATCCAGGGCCTCATCCAGTTCCGACAGAGTATCCACGGCTTCGCCATCAGCCCCGAAGGCCTTGGCCAGCTGGACAAAATTCGTCTTGCGGTTGAGAACAGTGTTTGAATAATGCTTATCAAAGAACAATGTCTGCCACTGACGCACCATACCCAGCACACCGTTGTTCATGACCAGAATCACCAGCGGCACGCCATACGTCACGGCTGTAGCCAACTCATTGAGGCACATGCCGAAGCTGCCGTCTCCTGTCACCAGCACCGTCCGTTCCCCGGTACCATAGCTGGCACCGATGGCGGCTCCCATTCCGAAGCCCATGGTGCCCAGTCCCCCGCTGGAAATGAATCGCCGTGGCTTACGGAAAGACAGGTACTGAGCCGCCCACATCTGGTGCTGACCCACATCGGTGGCAACCGGTGTGTTCTCTCCCAGGTGGCGATTGAGCACTTGCATGGCGTTCTTGGGAGTCAGCCCCTCCCGGCGGTCGCTTCCGGCTTCTTCCTCCTGACGCAGCTCCTCGATTTGTGCCTGCCATGCGGGGTGCTTCGCCGGTTCCAGGAGCGGCAGCAGCTTCTCCAGCGTCAACTTAACATCGGCACGCAGACCCCTAGCGGCGCTGACAGTCTTGGACAGCTCGGAGCCATCAATATCAATGTGAACGATCTTGGCTTTCTTAGAAAACTTCTCCCTGTTGCCCGTGACCCGGTCATTGAATCGGACACCCAGGGCGATGATACAGTCAGCCCGGTGCATAGCCATAGAGGAAGCATAATGCCCATGCATGCCCTGCATACCCAAGAACCGGGGATGGTTGGTGGGCACCCCGGAGATGCCCATCATGGAGCATCCGATGGGGGCATCGATCTTATCTGCCAGAGCCAGCACTAGCTGCTCTGCGTCGCTGGTCAGCACACCTCCGCCGAAATAGACAAAGGGACGCTGGCTGGCATTGATGTAATCAGCTGCCTCAAAGATACGCACACCCTTCGCCGGCTGGCGCTCCTCCGGAACAGCAGGTCCGGCCGGTGTATACTCGCACTTTGCGATCTGTATGTCCTTAGGTACATCGATCAGCACCGGCCCCGGACGGCCAGACTGCGCCAAGGCAAAGGCCTCCCGCAAAGTATCCGCCAGTTGTTCCACATCAGTGACAAAGTAATTGTGCTTGGTAATGGGCAGTGTGATACCGGTGATGTCGATCTCCTGGAAGCTGTCATACCCGATCTGAGAGGTGGGCACGTTGCCGGTGATCGCCACCATGGGAATAGAATCCAGATAGGCCGTGGCAATACCTGTGACCAGATTGGTGGCTCCGGGGCCGGAGGTGGAAATGACCACACCCACCTTGCCGGTGGAACGGGCATATCCGTCTGCAGCATGGGTAGCCCCCTGTTCGTGGGCAGTCAGGACATGCTCGATTTCGTCCTGATACTTATAAAGAGAGTCATAGACATTGATGATCTGTCCGCCTGGGTATCCGAAGACAACCTGACAGCCCTGTTCGATCAATGTACGAACAATGATATCAGCGCCTGATAATAGCATTCGATTATTCCTTTCTGAGATTTTGCGCGATCAGATCGCCCATGCGTGTACATCCCACCCGGGTGCAGGCCGCCGCCTCCTCCGGATCGGAGGGCAGGATATCAGCTGTGCGGTACCCGGCATCCAACACCCGTGACACAGCTGTTTCGATGGCATCCGCCTCATGGGACATGTCAAAACTGAAGCGAAGCATCATAGAGGCGGACAAAACCGTACCAATGGGGTTGGCTATATCCAGGCCGGCAATGTCCGGAGCCGAGCCGTGAATGGGCTCATACAGCCCACAGGAGGTACGTCCCAGGCTGGAAGAAGGGATCATCCCGATGGAGCCCGTGATCATGGATGCCTCGTCCGACAGGATGTCGCCAAACATATTCTCGGTGACAATGACGTCGAACTGAGAGGGATCCTTGACGATCTGCATGGCGCAGTTATCCACCAGCATATCGGACAGCGTCACATCCGGATACTCTTCAGCCAGGCGATGCATGACTGCCTTCCACAGACGGCTGGAATCCAGCACATTGCTCTTTTCAACCGAGCACAGCTTGCCACGGCGCCGCCGGGCCGTTTCAAAGCCAATCCGCCCGATACGCTCAATCTCCTCCTCAGTGTAAGCCAGCACGTCTGTAGCCACTCGTCTGCCGTCCACTGTCTCGGTCTTGTGCTCTCCGAAATAGATGCCGCCGATCAGCTCCCGGACGATAATAAAGTCAATACCCTTGTCCACGATAGACTTTTTCAAGGGGGATGCGCTGGTAAGCTGAGGCCAGATGCGGGCTGGGCGGTTGTTGCTGTACACCCCCATGCCCTCTCTCAGCCTGAGCAGTCCTTTTTCGGGACGCATCGGCCCCGGCACATCATTCCACTTGTTTCCTCCCACGGCACCCAGCAATACACTGTCGGAGGCGAGGCAGCGGCGCAGCATCTCAGCCGGCAAGGGGTCCCCCCACCGATCAATGGCCATGCCGCCCATGTCAACATCCACATAATGAAATTCATGTCCGAACAGGGACGCTGTGACATCCAGCACCTTTTGTGCCTGGGCCACGATTTCCGGACCTATGCCGTCCCCACGGATCAAGGCAATATTCTTTGTCATACGATTTACCGTTCCTTTGTCAACAATTTTGTACAAAATAAATCAAGTGTTGATTTATTTTGCCTCTTGGCGAATGGAAGCCAGCAGACCGCCCGCCTTGATGATGGATTGAATGAAGGGCGGAAAGGGATGCGCATGATAGCTCTTTCCGGTGGTCAGGTCGGCAATCTCTCCGGTGTCAAAATTGACGGCCACACGGTCTCCCGCTCCGATCTCCTCTGCCGCCTCAGGACATTCCAGAATGGGCAGCCCAATGTTGATGGCGTTGCGGTAAAAAATGCGGGCGAAGCTCTTGGCAATGACACAGCCGGTTCCGCAGGTCTTGATCACCAGCGGGGCATGCTCCCGGGAGGAGCCGCATCCAAAGTTGGCACCGGCTACCA
>CAZQAI010000177.1:0-3940 GCA_964591305.1 uncultured Clostridium sp. | reverse complement strand
TTCTGCAAACGCGGAAGTTTTGGGGCGGTTCCGGCTCTGCCGGAATGGCGCTTTTCAAAGCGCCAAGACACAAAACTTCCTGTCCGAAAAAAGTCATAGACTTTTTTCGGACTGATGACCATGTCCTTTCTGCAAACGCGGAAGTTTTGGGGCGGTTCCGGCTCTGCCGGAATGGCGCTTTTTCAAAACGCCAAGACACAAAACTTCCTGTCTGAAAAAAGCTTGTGCTTTTTTCAGACTTCCCCCCTGTAAAGACAGCCTGTATCTGTCAAAGCTCCGTATCCGTCAGGGTCGCGGCCATGACCGCCTTGATGGTGTGCATCCTGTTCTCGGCTTCCCGGAACACGATGGACTGAGCACTCTCAAACACCTCATCGGTCACTTCCATGGCGTCTCTTGCAAATTTGTCTCCCATTTCCTTCCCCACCTTGGTCTTCAGGTCATGATAGGAGGGCAGACAGTGCATGAACACAGTATCAGACTTCCCGCTCAAGCTCATCAGGCGGGCGTTGACCTGGTAGGGAGCCAGATCCCGGATCCGATCCTGCCAGACCTCCGCCGGCTCACCCATCGAGACCCACACATCGGTATATATGACGTCAGCCCCCGCCACCGCCTTCTCCGGATCTGTTTCAAAACGCAGTGTGGCCCCGGTGGTCTCGGCAATCTTCCGGCACTCGGCAATCAGGTTCGCATCCGGGACATACTTTTCGGGACAGCATGCCGTGAAATGCAAGCCCAGCTTGGCGCATCCCACCATGAGGGAATTGCCCATATTGAACCGGGCATCACCCATGTACACAAGCCGGATTCCCGCAAGATGGCCAAACTGTTCCCGCACAGTCAGCATATCGGCCAGAATCTGCGTGGGATGGAATTCATCGGTCAACCCGTTCCAGACAGGCACCGAGGCATATTCCGCCAGCTCCTCGACGATCGCCTGTCCAAAGCCGCGGTATTCGATGCCGTCATACATGGAGGACAGAACCCGAGCAGTGTCGGCAATGGTCTCCTTCTTTCCGATCTGCGCCCCGGTGGGATCCAGATAGGTCACACCCATGCCCAGATCATAGGCGGCCACCTCAAAGCTGCATCGGGTGCGTGTACTGGTCTTTTCAAAGATCAACGCCGCATTCTTCCCCTCGCACAGCCTGTGGGATACACCGTCCTTCTTCTTTTGCTTCAGTGAGGCCGCCAGGTCAATAAGACCCAGAATCTCCTCGCTTGAATAGTCCAGCAGTTTGAGAAAATCTCTTCCCTTGATGTTCATACCGACTCCTCCGCACAAATGGCTTTCAGTATTTTAATGGCCTCTCTGAGCTGGTCAAAGGGGATATTCAGCGCAGGGAGCAGACGCACCTTGTCCTTGGCCGTCAGCACCAGCACCCCGTTCTGCATACAACGTCTGACCACCTCGGCGGCAGGCAGGACAGTCTTGATGCCTATCATCAAGCCAAGACCGGTGACGCTATCCACGCCGGGCGCACCGCTCAGCTCGCCGAAAATGTACGCTGACTTTTGTCTTACTTCCTCAAGTAGGGCATCGTCCAGCCGGGACAGCACATACCGTGCCCCGGCACAGGCCACAGGGTTCCCTCCGAAGGTGGAGCCGTGAAGCCCGGGCGTGAACACATCCTTCACCCGTTCCCCCAGCATGGTGGCTCCAAGCGGCAGACCGCCACCCAGTCCCTTGGCTGTAGTCACGATATCCGGTGTGAATCCGTAGTGCATGTAACTGTAGAGCTTCCCCGTCCGGCCGTTTCCGCACTGCACCTCATCGGCGATCAGCAGGATGTCCCGCTCCGCCGCCAGCCTGACCATCGCATCCACAAAGGAGGGTTCCAAAGGCAGGACACCTCCCTCCCCACGCACTACCTCAAACATGATGGCGGCCGTATTTTCGTCCACGGCAGCTTCCAGTTGTTCTACAGTCGGGTCAATGCTGACAAACCCCGGCGTCAACGGCTGGAAGTATTTATGAAAAATATCCTGTCCGGTAGCGGCCAGGGTGGTGATTGTTCTTCCGTGGAAGCCATTATGCAAGGTGATAATCCGATAACAGTCACTGCCCCGTCTCATGGCGGCATACTGCCGGGCGGCCTTGATGGCGCACTCGTTGGCCTCGGCACCGGAGTTGGAGAAGAAGACACGGCTCATGCCTGTACGCTGACACAGCTCCCGGGCCAGAAGGGCGCAGGGGGCTGTATAGTATAGGTTGGAGGTATGCTGCACCTGTGTCAGCTGATCTGTGACAGCCGATACCCATCCCTCATCCGACACACCCAGGATATTGACTGCAATGCCGCTGCCCAGATCGATATAGGTACGGCCGTCAGAGGCGGTGAGAAGAGAACCGTGACCGCCCACGATTTCCAGCGGATTCCGGGCGTAGGTCTGTGCGATATAGGTTTTATCCAGTGATATGATGTCTTGATCTTGATCTTTAACAACTGCCATGCGTATGACTGTTCCTTTCTGCGATTCCCGGGAGGGGCGTTGCGTTCATGAGTTGCTCGTCTCTGCTTCAAACATGGTGCCGATGCCTTCATCGGTCAGGGTTTCGATCAGGATGGAGTGAGGCACCCGGCCGTCGATGATAAACACGCGTTTGACTCCGGCCTCAATGGCCTGTGTGCAGCATTCCACCTTGGGGATCATGCCACCCACGATCACGCCCTCCTCTACAAGCTTCTTTGTCTCCTCTACTGTAATATGGGAAATGAGAGATTCGGGATCGTTCTTATCCCGCAGGATGCCTGCGATGTCGGTCAGGGTGATCAGGCTCTCCGCTCCCAGAGCACCGGCAATCCGGGCTGCGGCTGTGTCTGCATTGATATTGTATACATTGCCTTGCTCGTCACAGCCCAATGTGGAAATAACAGGAATGTACCCGCTTTCCAGCACATCCAGGATGGGCTTGGAGTTGATGTCGGTGATGACGCCCACATACCCCAGGCGGGGATCCTTACACGTGGCCTTGATCATATGTCCGTCGAGACCGGACAGGCCGATGGCGGAACCGCCGCAACACTCAAGCACATTGACAAGGCTCTTGTTCACCTTGCCTGCCAGCACCATCTGGGCCATTTCCACTGTTTCCTTGTCTGTCACCCGTAGGCCATCCACAAAGCAGGTCTCCTTGCCGACTCTGGCCAGCATTTCGGTCAACTCTGGGCCGCCACCGTGTACCAGCACCACCTTAACGCCAATCAGATTCAGCAGCACCACATCCCGTGCCACCGAATCCTTCAGCCTATCGCTGGTCATGGCATTGCCGCCATACTTGACAACCAGCACTTTTCCGGTATACTTTTTGATATATGGAAGCGCATGAACCAGGATCCTGGCTCTGTCCGCATTGGAAACCGTCACAATGCTCATCTCCTCTCAGGTACGGTAATCGCCGTTGATCCGGACATAGTCATATGTCAGGTCACAGCCCCAAGCCACCGCATGTCCCTCGCCGCTGTTCAGATTGACTGCAATGGTGATATCATGCGCCAGCAGGATGCGTTTGGCGGTCTCTTCGGAGAAATCAACACCGGCACCGTTGCTGCATACAGCGATCTCCCCCTCCTTTGATGAAAAGGACACATCGACCCGATTGATATCCACATCCGCTCCGCTGTACCCGATGGCGCACAGCACACGGCCCCAGTTTGCGTCGGTCCCGAACATAGCCGCCTTGGTCAGGGAGGAACAGATGACAGACTTTGCGACTGTGCGGGCGGCAGCCTCATCGGCGGCTCCGGTCACAACGCACTCGATCATTTTGGTGGCACCCTCGCCATCCCCCGCAATGTTCTTGCAAAGGTAGACGGTGACGGTATTGAGCGCCTTCATGAAAGTGGAAAAGTTCTCCCCTTCCCCGATGATCTCTGCATTTCCGGCCTGTCCGTTCGCCAGAACGGTCACCATATCATTGGTGGAGGTATCCCCG
>CAZQAI010000176.1:0-3955 GCA_964591305.1 uncultured Clostridium sp. | reverse complement strand
GCCGGGCAGGACGTGCCGGCCGCCTAGGATGCATCCGGAATTTGAGCAGAAAAGGAAAATAAGGGCGGTTTTCCGTAGCCGCCCATAATAAAGAGGCTGTTACACAGGGTAACAGCCCTTTTTGCAGTACTGCAGCCTCTTTTTTGCAGTGCAACAGTCTCTTTTTTCTCCGTGATCCTCTGTTGCGGTTGGGCAATGGACTACACATCCCTCCGCCCCTGCAAAGCACGGAACAGCGTCACCTCATCCGCGTACTCGATGTCGGTCCCCACTGATATGCCATAGGCCAGCCTTGTCACTTTGACTCCAAGCGGCCGGAGCAGACGAGCAAGGTACATGGCGGTAGCCTCCCCCTCTACATCGGCGTTGGTCGCCACAATGACCTCCTTCACCTCGTCCCCCTCCAGCCGTGCCAGCAATTCCTTAATCTTGAGCTTGTCCGGCGTCACGCCGTTGAGCGGGGATAACACGCCATGAAGCACATGATACACGCCTCTATACTCCCGCACTTTTTCCATGGCCATAACGGTGCGGGCATCCGACACCACGCATACCACGCTTTTATCCCGGGTTTCATCGGCGCATACAAGGCAAAGCGCCCGGTCTGTTAGATTTTGGCAGATTGGGCACAAGTGAATCTTGCTTTTTGCATCCAGAATCGCCTGAGCAAAGGCGGCAGCATCCTCGGGGGTCATATCCAGAACGGAGAAGGCCATCCGCATGGCCGATTTACGGCCCACGCCTCCCAGCTTACCGAACTGATCAGCCAGATTTTGAAGTGATTCGATGTATTCAGCCATACTATACCCTTGGTATTCCCGATGTGATCAGAACATACCGGGCATACTCAGGGGCCCTGTAATCTTTTCCATCTCGGCGGAGTTGGTTTCCTCCACCCGCTTGATTGCCTCGTTGACACCGGCCACCAGCACATCGGACAGCGTTTCGATGTCATCAGGGTCGACAATGTCGGGCTTGATATCGATCGACAGCACTTCCTTCTTACCGTTGATCTTGACCGTAACCATCCCGCCGCCGGCCTGAATCTCATATTCTCTGACATCCAGTTCCTGCTGTTTGGCGGTCATATCCTCCTGCATTTTCTGTGCCTGGCGGATCATAGCTTGCATATTCTGGGGGCCGCCCCCCATTCCCTTGGGGATATTCGCTCTCATGTTTCTGACCTTTCCTTTCTGTATCTATATAATGCGGAAGCCTTGAAGCGGCCGTTTCGACCGCCAAGCTGTAGAACATTCTGTTCCAGAGCAAAGCTTTTCAGGCTTACTCCTCCGCATGTTGCCGATCATCTGATTCACGCTTGGTTCGTCTCGGATTCCTCTGCCGCTTCCAGAATCAGATCCAGAGGAGAAGCCTCCCCTGCATCTGCCTCCACCTCAGGGAGCAGATCCTCCGCTGCTACGGGATGTCCCAGACAAACCGAAAGCGCCTTGCGCAGTGCCTCGGTGGTCTGGCTGTCCGTAGCCATCTGGAGGGAAAAATCATCGCCGAATTT
The DNA here is from genome assembly GCA_964591305.1 of uncultured Clostridium sp. Taxonomy (GTDB): domain Bacteria; phylum Bacillota; class Clostridia; order Oscillospirales; family CAG-272; genus CAMEON01. The sequence goes on along the minus strand of CAZQAI010000176.1, from coordinate 2,442 downwards.
CATGACCACCTGTCCCCCCTGCGTGACAAAAGCCTTGGCCTTTTTGAGATGGGACGCAGACCATGGGACAACCTCCATCACTCTGGCCACCGCCTCCGACCACACCCGCAGAGGACGCAGCACCCGTCTGGAAGACGTTCCTGTCGCGTTACCATCTCCCGCACCGCTCTGTCCGGGGACATCCTGTTGATTTTGACGTCCCGGTTTCTGCGCCTCAGAATCTATCGGAATGGAAGAGGAAGCCGCCGGAGATGGTGCGGAGTCTGCCCTGGCAGGATCAGACACTGCAGGCTGCATGGCCCCAACGGTGCCGCCTTGGATGTCCCGATGATCAGATACAGCGGGGACAGCGGTTGTATATACGTCACCTCCGGCCGCTACCTGTTCTTCCAGGCGGGCCAGACGCGCCAGTATGGCTGTGGGGGAAGTATCCAATCTGGGGTCGCACAGCCGGGTCAACGTAATCTCGGCTACGGTGCGTTTGACTGAGTAGGAGCGCTGCATGGCAAACAACGCTTCCTCCAGAAGTCCCGTCTGATATAGTAAGGTCTCCTTGTCGAAACGGGCTGCTACTGTTTGCAGTGTCTCCTGCTCGCTGTCGGTCAGATCAAGGTAGCGTCCTGCCTCCTGTATTGTACGGACAACCAGCATGTCCCGGTAATAGGAAATCAACTCCTGCCAGAAAACAGAAAGATCCCGGGAGGAGGACACCATCTCATCCACAGCCCCGAACAGCGTGTCGTAATCCCGGTCAGCGATGGCTGTCACCAAACGGCACATTCCGTCCCTGCCCGTCACGCCCAAAGTATCGGTTACAAGGGCAGGTGTAATGGGCAGACGGGAGCCGGAGCACAGTTCAAGTAAGCTGATGGCATCTCGCATACCGCCCTGTGCCTGTCGGGCGATCAGGCGGGCTGCCTCCTGTTCCAGCGTTATGCCTTCCTGTCCGGCAATAAAGAGCAGCCGGGCCGTCAAGTCATCGGTGGATATACGGCGGAAGTCGAAACGCTGGCAACGGGATATGATGGTAGCCGGAAGCTTTTGCAACTCGGTGGTGGCCAAAATGAAGATGACATGCTCCGGCGGTTCCTCCAGCGTTTTAAGCAGAGCATTGAAGGCGCTGGCCGACAGCATGTGCACCTCATCGATGATGTAAACCCGGTAACGAAGGTCAGAGGGGGTATAGATCACCTCATCCCGGATGTCCCGGATATCGTCCACGCCATTATTGGAAGCAGCGTCCATTTCCAACACATCGGTGGCGCTGCCCGTATCAATCGAGCGGCAGGCTCTGCAGGTACCGCAAGGACCTGCCGGTGTGGGGTTCTCACAGTTGACCGCTTTGGCCAAAATTTTGGCGCAGGAGGTCTTACCGGTTCCCCGGGAGCCACAAAACAGATATGCATGGGAAAAGCGCCCGGTCTGGCACTCATACTTCAGAACGGACGTGACCTGATCCTGACCGCACACCTCATCAAAGTTGCGGGGACGCCACTTTCTGTACAGGGCCTGATGCATGGAAAACCTCTCTTTCGGATATTATTCCTGCACGATGACAATCACCTGGTGGATGGAATTGTCTCCCGCAGGTTTATAAGTACTTTTCACGTATGCATGAGCTACTCCTGAGTTCAAAGTCTTCACCTGTAGACCGGGATTCCCGTCTCCACCATCCAGAGCCTTATATTTATCAATTCCAACGACCTCTACAATATCTTCTTCTCCATCGGCAAAGGTCACATCAACCTCAAAGTCCTTGATATGGTACCCCAATGTATAATAAGTGGAAAGAGGAATGTCGAATGTTACACCAACATCTGCATATATCAGGTCATATGTTGCATCATGACTTACATCAAAGTCCTTACTTTCCCATGATTCTCCATGATTTGATACATCAGACGGCCCTTTTGCCATTCGCTGGTATTCTTCCTGGTATCTTTCATCGTCCTCCATACGGATATATACAACAGGACTCTGCTGTTCATTTGAGGATTTATCTGTCGTTGTAGTTGTTGCTAATGTAATCGTTTCGTTTCCAACGGGCGTCTCGGTTGACTTGTCATATTGATTTGCGCAAGAATTAAGGGAAAGCAAGGGAATCAGACAGAGCAGAATTCCCGACACAAGTGCGATCGCTTTTTTCATGGTACGAACTCCTTTCAATTCGCTCAGCATTAATTGTGGTAAAGTACTATGGAACTATCTCCGGCATCAGGAGCAACATTACAACAAATGCGAGAACTAAACTTAGCAACTTTTTTATGGCCAAAAATCTCCTTTTGTTTAATTAAAATTCTCCCTCTGCTGTGAAAGAAGACCATACACCCTCTCCTCGGGTGTCACGCCCCCGCGATCTTTGCATTCTCTGCTCAGAACAGGCGCCCTCGCGGCACATGCGGTTCACCGCTTAATGCTGCTTGGTTCCCCACCTGACATGGT
>CAZQAI010000175.1:0-3983 GCA_964591305.1 uncultured Clostridium sp. | reverse complement strand
GGGCTGCTTGTCTGTGGGGTGCATGCGTAAGTAGGCTTCGGCGGCCAGTACCGTACGCTGCCGCTTGCCGGAATCCACTGCTCTGGCTGGCCGTCCGTACCGGCAGACGGTGCCAGGCGCTTGTGTGCGGGTCTTGACCTCCACAAAGACCAGGGATTCCCGATTCTCGACAATCAGATCGATCTCATAATGAGCCTCCCGCACATTGCGTGCGACGACCGCGTAGCCGTGCTGACGGTAGTAGTCTGCCGCCGCTTGCTCGCCCAGACGTCCGTGCTTTTGATTGACCGGCTCACTCATGGGGCGTGCCGTCCCTTCCGTTGTCAAGAAACCGGATGAATTTGGTGCGGTGGATGGGAGCAGGGCCATAACGGCGGAGAGCCTCCATATGGGCCGGGGTTCCGTACCCTTTGTGCTTGGCAATGCCATACTGAGGATACTGACGGTCCAGCTCTATACACAGGCGATCTCGTGTGACCTTGGCCAGCACCGAGGCGGCAGCGACGGACATGGAAAGGGAATCGCCCTTGACCACCGCCCGGCAGTCAATGGGGAAATCACGGGCGATGTTGCCGTCAATCAGGGCAAAGTCGGCAGGGTAGGGATGGCCATCCGGGGTATGCAGTCCGGCGATGGCCCGCCGCATAGCCAAGAGGTCGGCCTCCAATATGTTGGTTCGATTGATCTCGTCCACAGACCCTTCGGCCACACAAAAGGCGGTACAGCTGTCCCGAATCAGATCGAACAGGGTATCCCGCACTTTGGGCGTCAGCTTTTTGGAGTCGTCAAGTCCGGGCAGAACCAGACCCACCGGCAGGATGCAGGCGGCGGCCACCACCGGTCCGCAAAGCGGTCCCCGACCCGCTTCGTCCACACCGCATACAGCCCGGTAGCCTTTGGATATGAGATCTTGCTCAAGTGTATAGTCAGGCATCCGGCTTCTCCTTTCCGACGGCTTGTGGGGAGGGGTGTCCCGGATCCTCCGTCCCGTTCAGGGGCAGCTTGTCGATGGTCAGCCGTCCGATGCGTCCCGCCCGGAATTCGTCGATGATCAGGTTTGCCGCCCGCTCGGTGTCCACCTCACCGCCGGAGATGAGACATCCTCTCTTTTTCCCAATGAGATACAGGAGCTGGGCATCGGTCAGGTTGCGCCAGCTGTCGGCTTCTGTGAGCCGATACCGGGCTGCCAGCGCATCTGGGTACATGCTGCATAGACGGTGGATGAGAACGGCGCCCAGGTACTCCGTATCCAGAATGTCATCCCGGATCGCACCTGTCAGGGCCAGATTCTCACCTGTGATCCTGTCATCGAACCGGGGCCAGAGCACACCGGGCATATCCAGAAGGTCAATGCCCAGCCGGGTGGACACCCACTGCTTATCCCGGGTTACGCCGGGTCTGTTCTCGGTCTTTAACCGTGAAGCTCCGCTCAGACGGTTGATCAGGGTGGATTTCCCAGTGTTGGGGACGCCCACCACCATGGCCCGCAGGTGGCGTCCGGTCTGCCCTTTTGATTCGTAGGCATCCAGCCTGTCGGACAGCACGGTGCGGATGGCGCCGGGGAGCCTGTTCAGTCCCTCTCCGCTGACGCAGTCGCAGAGCAGACAGACAGTGTGTTTGTCTGTGTACAGGCGCACAAACGCCCGGCTCATGTCAGGATCGGCAAGAGATGCCTTGTTGAGCAGCAGGATGGTGGGCTTGTCGCCGGTGAGTCGACGCAGCTCGGGATTGCGGGAGCTGACAGGGACTCTGGCGTCCAGCACCTCAATGAATATGTGTACATTCTTCAGGTTCTCGGCGATCATGCGCCGGGTCTTGGCCATGTGGCCGGGGAACCATTGGATATTTTCACTGGGCATAGGTGACTCCTTACCAAACGGCCCCTCAGTCAAACACGGTGAAGGGGGAGAGCCGAAGCACGACTTTGCCCAGCACGCGCCGCTCATCCACAAGCCCCACCTCGACCGTCCGGCTGTCGGCAGAATTATTGCGGTTATCTCCCAGTACGAACAGGTACCCCTCCGGTACTTCCATTTCAAATAGGCCTGTTGCATAATCGAAATCATGGGCCGGAAGCTGTGTCAGCACTCCGATCGAGGCTCCGCTTCTGTCAAGGTAGGCTGCATAAGGCTCATCCTGCGCTTGACCGTCCACATAGACTGTCTGGGTGTTGTAGTCGATCCTGACTGTCTGTCCACCGTGGGCGATCACCCGCTTGACCAAAGGCTCATTGTATCGGGAATACGTATCACTTGTCATGTGGAAGACAATGATATCTCCATTTTCTATGCCGGACAGGGACGTGGTGACCAGCATCTGCCTGTCCGACAGGGTGTTTCTCATAGAGGAGCCGTCGACCCGGCACACCCGGAAGCACACGGTGAAGAGAAACAGGACAGCGCAGATAGAGTAAACCAGAATTTCAAGATAATCAAACAGTATGGATGCCACCGATTCCTTTTTCGGACTGATGTACTCCGGGCTGCTGTCGCTGCTTTCCGGTGTCGGGAACTCAGGACGCATCGGTTCCTGCGGCGTATATTCAGATTCGTGATTCATACCTATACCTCGCATTGGCCCCAAGGGCCGGTTAATCATACTATTATACCACAGAATCTTTCCTATGACAACAGGAATGACGAATAATTCATGAAAATTTTATAAAAAAGTAGACCCTGGCCCTTGCGGTGCGTGCTGATTTGTGGTATAATCAAGACGGATCGCAAGGGAAAGCCCGATGTGTGCCATCGGCAGTCATGACCTGCTGCCGGCACACGGTCGGAATATGGATTTCCTGCCGAAAACCTCAGGAAGGGAGCTTTATTTATGGATCAAAACGACAAGCATCCGGACAAGAGGCAGACGCCGGAACGGGATACGCCTGCTGCCTCCGGCGACAGCAGACGCCTCAGACGGACGATTCTGATTGTGTTTGCCTGTATGATGATTTTTGTCGCCGTCACCATACCGCTCCTCAAGCTGATTGAGAAACGGGAGAGTATGTTGGGGCAGGAACTTCAGACCCACAAGTCTGCCACTGTCATTTTTTGTACACCGGATTATGAGTACGACATCATGCAGGATCCGGAATACCTGGCTCTGAACCGCTATATGTTTTATGAGGATATGACCACCGGCATGACAGAGATGGTAGATGACGCTGTCCTCAATGCCGGCGGGCCGCCTCTCAAAACGCTGGTCACCATGGTGGAATGCATCATAGCCGGAGACGCCGATGGCTATAATACTCTGTTCAGTGATGCTTACTTTGCGGCTCATGAACCGGAGGATCCCTTTACCATGCAGCAGGTGTATGATATCAAGCTGTCCAAGCGGGCCGTCAGCCGTGTCACACCTGAGGAGGGACGTCCGTATACTCAGTATGAATTCGTGGTGGAGTATAAGATACACAAGAATAACGGCACCTTCCGTACCGATATCGGACATGATGAGTCAAGGCGACAGGTGTTCATCCTGTCTGATTCCGGCAGTGGGGTGGCATATATTGACGAAATCTGGATGAATATGACCGGGTAATAGAAAGAGCTGAATATTTAAAAAGTTTTGAAAACCCTATTGACTTTCAGATGACTGTGTGTTATAATCTGAATGATGAATACGGAAAGGAGGATTCCGCATGAATATCTGTATGCTGACCCTATCTTCGCTGGCCTTTGCGACAGTCGGGACACCTGATCTGGTTTTTCCCCTCGTGTGGCTGGGTGTTCTGGTGGCTGCACTGGCAATCGAAGGGTGCACAGCTGAGCTTGTATCCATTTGGTTTGCCCCTGGCGCATTGGTGGCTATGATCATCTCCTTTTTCGTGCCGGATTTCACGACTCAGCTGATTGTTTTTACGACTCTGTCGCTGCTGCTGCTGATTCTGGCCAAGACGGTTTTCAAAAAGAGGCTGGCTGCCAGGTATAAGAAAAGTCTGACCGGAGCCGAGGCTTTGCCGGGACAGCTGGCTGTCGTGGAAGAGG
>CAZQAI010000174.1:0-4001 GCA_964591305.1 uncultured Clostridium sp. | reverse complement strand
TAACAGGTGGTGGCGGCGGAGGTAATGGTGATTCCTCTCTCCTGCTCCTGCTCCATCCAGTCCATGGTGGCAGCACCCTCATGAACCTCACCCAGCTTGTGGGTCTTGCCGGTGTAGAACAGGATACGCTCGGTTGTGGTCGTCTTACCGGCATCGATATGCGCCATGATGCCGATGTTGCGGGTACGTTCAAGCGAATATTCCCTTGGCATTACTTTTCTCCTTGGTTTTGAATTGCTCGATCATGATAGCTGCGGCCTACGGCCCGCAGTATCAATATCTGTAATGGGCAAAGGCCTTGTTAGCCTCAGCCATACGGTGGGTCTCTTCCTTCTTCTTGAAGGCGCCGCCCATGCTGTTCTTGGCATCCACGATCTCGTTGGCCAGTCTCTCAGCCATGGTGCGTTCGGAACGGTTCCTGGCGTAGCTGATAAGCCACCGCAGGGCCAGGGTCTGCTGACGGTCAGTGCGGACATCCATAGGCACCTGATAGGTGGAGCCGCCTACGCGGCGGGCTTTGACCTCCAGCTCGGGCTTAATATTGTCAAGCGCAGCCTGGAAGACCTCCAGCGGGTTCTGCCCAACCTTTTCTTCGATGATGCGGAAGGCATCATACACAATGGTCTGGGCCACACCCTTCTTGCCGTCATACATCACGTTGTTGATGAGCTTTGTCACCAGCTTGGAGCCGTACAACGGATCCGGCAAGACATCTCTTTTGGAAATAGAACCTCTTCTCGGCACTGTAACTTCCCTCCTTCATTAGTAATGAATGAAATCATAGGTACTCAAAAGCACTCTTCTGTTCACGCGCCTGTTGTGATTTCCTGACAGCCCGACACAGGGCCGGGGTATATAAACATCAAATATCAGAGGACACACAGGTGATGGTTTTGACGGATTGCTCTCTTTACCTTTGTCCGTAACGCCGGACACGGCGGCGGGGTCTCCGCATATTCCTTGAAGCAGAATTACTTCTTCTTCTTCTTCTTGGGAGCTTTGGCGCCGTACTTGGAACGGCTCTGGTTGCGGTTGGCAACGCCCTGGGCATCCAGCGTACCGCGGATGATGTGGTAACGGACACCAGGCAGGTCACGCACACGGCCGCCGCGGATCAGCACCACAGAGTGCTCCTGCAGGCTGTGGCCGATGCCGGGAATGTAGGTGGTGACTTCCATACCGTTGGTCAGCCGGACTCTCGCGATCTTACGGAGAGCCGAGTTAGGCTTCTTGGGTGTGGTGGTGGACACCTTAGTGCACACGCCTCTCTTCTGGGGCGAGGACTGATCGGTGGTCTTTCCCTCCAGGCTGTTGAAGCCGTACTGAAGAACCGGTGCCTTGGACTTGTAGACCCGCTCTGTGCGGCCCTGTCTTACAAGCTGGTTAAAGGTTGGCATGTCCTGATTTTCCTCCTTCTTCTGAAATTCAATGTTTATATGCAGGCACTCGGCGGAACAGACCGCCCGGTGGAACTGCCTTTGCATGCCGCGTCAGGCGGCAAAGCGGTGCGCAGACGCAGTGAGCCCATGTTCGCACCATACTGATTTATTATACCACAAGGTTTTCCTTTTGTCAAGAAAACATTCCCGCCCGAAAGATATTCTACCTATTTCACAATTTGCTTTTCTTCGGCATGGTTTTATTTGTCACATTCACGCAAATCGCGATTACAGTTCAGCCGCCCGTCCATTACGTGTCGTCCCGCCGCAGAGCGGGATGAGGGGCCCTTCGAATGCGTTTGCACTTCTTTGGGCGTCCGTAACGTCGGCTTCTCCGGAATAGCGGCAGCCAACATTCCCCTAAGCAACGCACCGAGCATGAATTATATATTTTAAAAGCTCTTGGGGGTCCGGGCGTTCTCCTGTTCTCCCGTCCCTGTCGCCTCTCAGGAAGCGCTCTCGGTATCCCCCTCCGGTGCGGCATCCGCATCCTTGGCGGGGGCAGGTTCCACCGTGACCTCACGGTAGCATTCCATGCCGGTACCGGCCGGAATCAGGCGGCCGATGATGACATTCTCCTTGAGTCCGCGCAGGTGGTCCACCTTGCCGCGGATGGCAGCATCGGCCAGCACCTTAGTGGTCTCCTGGAAGGAAGCGGCAGACAGGAAGGATTCGCTCTGAAGAGCGGCCTTGGTAATACCCAGCAGAATGGGCTCACCCTCGGCAGGCTTGAGTTCCACACCATCCGCCTCGGCCTTGGCGGCCAGTCGGTTATTGACTTCCTCCATCTCGTTGCGATCCACCACAGAGCCGGGCAGAAGAGAAGTGTCGCCGCTATCCAGCACACGGAGCTTACGTGTCATCTGGCGCGCGATGATCTCGATATGCTTATCATTGACGTTACAGGACTGGGAACGGTAGACCTTTTGCACTTCCTTAATCAGGTACGCATAGACCTCATCCAGTCCCTGGATACGCATGATATCGGCCGGAGCCTTGGATCCCTCGGTCAGGGCCTGACCCACCTCCACCGGGGCACCATCGGCCACAGCCAGGCGCATGCCGTAGGGGATGGAGTACTTCTGCAGCTCGGCGCCCGTCTCGACATCGTGAATCAAGACGTCGTTCATACCGGGGGTATCGGGATCGCTTTGAATATAAGCAATGCCGGCCTTTTCGGACATGACGGCTGCCTTCTTGGGGGCCCTGGCCTCAAACAGCTCCTCGACACGGGGCAGACCCTGGGTGATATCCGATCCAGCCACACCGCCGGTGTGGAAGGTTCTCATGGTCAGCTGGGTACCCGGCTCACCGATGGACTGGGCGGCGATGATACCCACAGCCTCGCCGACGCTGACCGGCTTTCCGGTCGACATATCGGCCCCGTAGCAATGAGCGCAGATGCCGTAGCGGGAATGGCACTGGATGGGCGTGCGGATGCAGACCTCCGTGATGCCGGCGGCCGTAATGGCGGCGGCGTCCTCCTCGGAGATCATGGTGTCGTCCGGCACCACAACCTCTCCGGTGGCAGGATTGACCACATCGCCCATGGTGAAGCGGCCGATAATACGGTCAGACAGGGGCTCCAGCACATTTCTGTCACGCTCATCAATGATATCGCTGACATATGCGCCCTTCTGTGTGTCACACTTGGTCTCGCGAATGATAACCTCCTGCGACACATCCACCAGACGGCGGGTCAGGTAACCGGAGTCTGCGGTACGCAGCGCGGTATCAGACAGCGACTTACGGGAGGAACGGGCTCCCATGAAGTACTCGGTGATATTCAAGCCTTCGCGGAAGTTGGACTTGATCGGCAGCTCCATGGTCTTACCGGTTGCTGAGAACATGGTGCCGCGCATACCTGACAGCTGTCTCATCTGGGTCATAGAACCACGGGCACCGGAATCCGCCATAATCTTGATGGGGTTGAACTGGCTGAAGGTAGCTTGCAGAGCCTCTGTGACCTTGTCTGTCGTGCTGTCCCAGATCCGTATGACGGCCTTATACCGCTCTTCCTCGGACAGCTCGCCCCGCATGAAGTGCTTTGTGATCTTATCCACATCCTTCTGAGCGGCGGCCAGATAGTCTGCCTTCTCAGGCGGGATGGTCATATCGTAGACAGAGATCGAGAAGGAGGCCTGGGTGGAATACTTGTAGCCCATGGCCTTGATCTCATCCAGCATGGTCGCGCAGATGGCAGTGCCGTGCGCCCGGATACAGCGGTCGATGATCTGACCCAGCTGTTGCTTCTTGACCACGAGCTCCACCTCCAGCTTGAAAGTGTTGGCGGGGTCGGCGCGATCCACAAAGCCCAGATCCTGGGGAATGGGGTTGTTGAAAATCAGGCGGCCCAGGGTAGACACTATGACAGCACGGCGCACCTTGCCGTCGATCACCTTGTCTACACGCACCTTAATGTGGGCGTGCAGGCCCAGGACGCCGTTGGCGTAGGCCATCATGGCCTCGTCCATATTGCGGTACATGCGGTAATGCATGACAGGCTGACCGTTCGCATCCAGCACCGGCTGACCGTTCTCATCCAGTACCGGCCGGCAGTCG
>CAZQAI010000173.1:0-4051 GCA_964591305.1 uncultured Clostridium sp. | reverse complement strand
TTGTCGGGCAAGGTCTTGCACCTTGCTGTTTTACTTGCACCGTACTGGCGCACCCACCTCGTGTAATATTGTAACCCACACAGTAATAAATAATATTTGTTTTCAGATGGCGTTTCTATTGAAATATTGGTTTTTACATGTTATAATGGTATATTATATGGGAAATAAACTCACATTTCCGTTATTTTCTAACAACAAGCGACTTTCCGCAGAAAAAGCAGGAGATGCATATGGATATATATACAGTCACTTTTTTCGGACACCGGAAAATCAGTCATGCCTATTTAGTGGAAGAGCGTCTGAACCGAACGGTCAGCCAGCTGTTACAAGATAAACGTTATGTTGATTTTCTGGTTGGGCGCAACGGAGAATTTGACATCATGGCATCCGCGGCTATTCGCAGAGTCCAGCGGACAATCCGCCATGACAACAGCACGCTGTCCCTGATTCTTCCGTATCCAACCGCTGAGTATGTCAATAATCAAAAGTATTTTGATGAGTATTATGATGAGGTGTACTATGCCCCGCATCATCAGAGGCGTACTTCAAGCAGGCTATCAGCATCAGAAACCATTATATGGCGGATCAAGCCGATGCGGTCGTATGCTGTATAGAACATGGGTCCGGGGGAGCATACCAGGCAGTCCGGTACTCGGAGAAACAGAACAAACAGGTGATCAATCTGGCATGGAACGGATTTCACATCATAGATTGATGACATACGCCTAAAACAGCGGAAAAAGAATAGGGGCTGTTGCATTCGCAACAGCCCCCAGAACAGGTGGCCGGGAGCCGCCCGTTTTATCTAGGTGTGTATGAATTTTACTTTCCAGCCCCCTCAGGCTTGGGGGTGCCTGCCGATGCGGCCTTGCCTCCCACAAATCCGGAGATGATGGCTTTCATATCCACGCCGGTGGCCTCGGACAGCCCCTCCATGATCTGGTTGGAGGACTGCATCACGTCACGCACCAGCTTGGAAGAGTTGCCGTCGCCGTACATGACGATCTTGTCGGTCTGAGCCAAGGGAGAAGCGGCGTTCTTTACCACCTCGGGCAGGGCGGTCAGGTACATCTCCAGCACGGAGGCTTCACCCATCTTCTTCTGGGCCTCGGCCTTCTTCTCAATGGCCTCTGCCTCAGCAAGACCCACGGCACGGATACCTTCTGCTTCCTTCATCTTGGAGAAAGCCAACGCTTCAGCCATAGCCCGCTGGGCTTCGGCCTTGCGCTCCTGCTCGTATTGATCGGCCTCGGCGGCCTTCATGCGGGCCAGAGCGGCCTGCTCCTGCTCGTACCGCTTTGCCTCAGATTCCTTCTGGCGGCGAACCAGGTCAGCCTCGGCTTTCTTTTCAGCCTCGTACTTCATGGCGTCTGCCTTCTTCTTGATCTCGGCATCCAGCCTCTTTTCCTGAAGGGCAATTTCCTTTTCAGCCAGCTCCGCTTCCTTTTCCCGGCGGGCGATATCAGCGTTGGCGGAAGTCACCTCGATGGTCTTTCTTTGCTCCTCCTTCTGAATCTCGTAGGCGGCATCGGCCTCTGCCTTCTTGATGTCGGCTGACTTTTTGAGCTCGGATTCACGGATGGACAACGCTGTGTTCTGCTCGGCAATACGCTGGTTCGCACTGACGGCGATCTTGTTGGCTTCCTCACGGGCATTGGCCTCGGCAATGGAAATGTCGCGGGCGGCCTCTGCCTTGGCAATCTGGGCAGCCTTGCGGATCTGCTCCACATTGTCAATACCCATATTCTCGATGGTGCCGGCTCCGTCCTTGAAGTTCTGGATGTTGAAGTTGACGATCTCAATACCCAGCTTCTGCATGTCGGGCACGGCATTTTCCTTGATCTTTTCGGCTACCACCTGGCGCTCCTGCACCATTTCCTTCAGCCCTACGGAACCGACGATCTCACGCATGTTACCCTCCAGCACCTGGGTCACAAGGAAAATCAACTGCTGCTTGTTCATGCCAAGGAGTGCCTCAGCTGCCTTTTCCAGCAGTTCAGCGTTGGAGGAGATTTTGATGTTGGCTACGCCATCCACCGTCACATTGATGAACTCGTTGGTAGGCACAGCTTCTGTGGTCTTGACATCCACCTGCATAACATCCAGGGACAGCTTATCCAGTCGTTCAACGAGCGGCAGACGGAAGCCTGCACGGCCGATCAGGATTTTTTTCTTTTTTCTGATACCCGAGATGATGTAGGCCTTATTCGGCGGAGCCTTGACATATCCGCAGGCAAAGTACAGAAGAAAGACGGCGACTGCAATGATGGCGACCCACCACGGAAACGATGAGGCTACCATAAATGCGTTGACAATGGACACTGTGGTCATGGTTAGATACCTCCTGATTGCATTTTTCGGTTTTGCTATGGTATGCGTGCATACCGCCGCGGCTCAACGGCGGTGACTGTATTATAACATACGGTCGCTTGATTGTCAATAGCGTTTTCAGTGTTTTCTCGAATTTACATTTTGTTCATATTATGGCATGTCTCTGATGTCGCCGGCATACTCCATGCCACGGGACATCAATAGGGAATGACCCGATCTGCCCCGGCTCCCACCCGGACGCAGTACATGATACGCTGCTCACGATCCACCGTTATGACATCAAAGGCGGTTTCGGTAGCGGTACCTGCCTGGCGGTCGGAGCCGTCCCGGAGATCCCCTCCGGCCGTGGTCAGGGTCAAAATGGGGCAAGGCAGCGTGTCTGTATCCACACTATCGACATGGCTGTGCCCTGACAAAACGGCAATGATCTCCCCCGAGGCGTCTGAGAAGTCTGCCTGTACATGGCTGTTGGTCCAGCCGTCCACCCCATCCGTAATCTGACCGTCAAAGACAGATTTTGTGCAAAAAGCAGTGAGAATGCCAATAAGCTGGCTCTGATCAACCGTATAGTCGGCATAGGCTGGGGTTGGCGGTACATGGGTCATAATGATGGCTCCGTAGCCTTCCGGCATATGCAGGGCGGTACCCGCCAGCCAATCCAGCTGTCGCTGACCGTAGCAAGACGTGGTAAAGCGATCATACACCGCATACCCATCTCCGTCCGACAGGTACTTTTCACCGCCAAACTGGGTGTTAAGCACAATGTAACGGACCCGTCCCACGGGATCGTCCAAGTAAAAATAGGTACCATCCTCTGAGAAGCAGCGACGGCTGTCGGCCTGCTGAGCATAGAAAAAGAATTTTTCCATCTTTTTGGGCGTCAGCTGCTGTTTATAATACCCATCGGATGTGCCCCAGCAGCCGTCATGATTGCCCACACAGACAAGCAGGCGGTCGGTGCCCCACAAGGGGGCCAGATGCAATGGAATCTGACTGTACGCCTCCATTAAGGCTTCCTCGGAAGGCAGGGAATTCTGTGTGCCGATGTCGCCGCTGACCAAAGCGTAGGAAATGTCGCATCTGTCCATGACGGCAGCCATCAGTCGTCCCAAATATGCGGTGTTCCCCTGTCCGGCTGTGTTATCCGGGATGTGCGGATCGGAGGCCCATACGAAGGTGGATGTCCGCCCCGGCGCCGCATCCCCGATGGCTTTGACCTGTTCAATGGACGCCTGTACCTCGGCCTGCCACCAGTCCGGCAGGTCTTCCATCGCATCATCCTCCGGCAGGCGGCTTTCCAGATCGGCTACCCGTTCCTCATATGCCCGGAGCTGTTCCTCCAGTCCGGCCAGCCGGGCGGCCAGCGCCGCCGCTTCTGCCGCTTGCGATTCCGCTTCCGTCAGCCGAGTACTCAGTGCGGATATTTCTTCTTTCAGGGCTTGTATGCGTGCCGCAGTTTGCGATCCTTCGGTTTGCTTTTCCGCCTGAAGCGCGTTGACCTCCGCCTCCAGGGCAGCCACACATCCGTTCAATTCCTTCTCCGTCTCTGACATGGGTGTCTTGACCGAAGCTGTGGCAATCAACACCGTCAACAGGAATACCATGCCGGTACAGGTTAAAAGATGGCAGACGGTTTTCAAGTCCTTTCTTGTCTCCTCCTTAGCGGACAGCCTATACATTCTGTCACGCAAAAGGTATAACAGAGCCCCAAAGGCGGCAA
>CAZQAI010000172.1:0-4102 GCA_964591305.1 uncultured Clostridium sp. | reverse complement strand
TCTATAGTACGCTCCCTTTTCCACTGTAGCGTGGGGCGAGGGGCCCCGCGACTGCGTTTATATTATTTGGGGTGCCATGAACGCCGGTTTTCCGGAAAAGGAATCACGATAAATTCAATACATAATAAATGTATTGAAAGTTCTTTGGGGGTCTGTGCGTTCCTCCGTTTCCCGGCTGAACTGTAACGTGGTGGTGCCTTAATTGAAAAGGCTGTTGCAGAAAACAACAGCCCTTGATTGTATATGGCCTTTCCAAAAGTTATTTGGGATCCTGGGAAGAAAGGGTATGCTCTCTCCTTGTTTCTCTGTCAATAGTTCTGTGCGTTAAGCTCGAAGTAGGCCTTGGGGTGGGCACAAACCGGGCACACCTCGGGTGCCTTGGTGCCTACGACAATGTGTCCGCAGTTGCGGCATTCCCACACCTTGACCTCGCTCTTTTCAAAAACAGTGGCTGTTTCCACATTGTGCAGAAGGGCACGGAAACGTTCTTCGTGATGCTTTTCAATAGCGGCTACCATGCGGAATTTTCTGGCCAGGACAGTAAATCCTTCTTCTTCAGCCGTTTTGGCAAAGCCCTCATACATGTCGGTCCACTCATAATTTTCTCCCTCGGCGGCAGCCTCCAGATTGGCGGCGGTGTCCCCAATACCCTCCAGCTCCTTGAACCACAGCTTGGCGTGCTCCCTCTCATTTTCCGCGGTCTTGAGGAACAGGGCCGCTATCTGCTCATACCCTTCCTTTTTGGCTATTGAGGAAAAGAAGGTGTACTTATTCCTGGCTTGAGATTCGCCGGCGAAGGCAGCCAGCAGGTTTTGCTCTGTTTTGGTACCTTCATACTTACTCATTTAATCATCCTCCCATCATGCGAAAGATATCACATATATTGATGTGCTTTCCGATGGACGTTTTACTGGCGTTGTGTTTTGTCCTCGGTTCCGCCATCGGCTTTTCCGCTTCCATATGGCTTCCACGGAATCATATTGACAATAGCCAGCGTGAGTATCACCGCTACGGCAGCCGTGATCCAAGTGAAGATTTGTACCAGCAGGGAGTCTGTCCCAAGAGCTGCCTTCAAGGCTTGCCATAAGCAGAATTCCGCCCCACAGACAGACATGATCTTAAGAATGCGGGGCTTGAACAGAAAGACAGCCGCAATAAGCAGAAGGGTCAGAGCGATTTCAATGACAAATGTCCACACCGGAAAAGGCTGTACCCATAGGACAGCGAATCCGTCCATACCGGGGACGGTTTCATGCACAAGAAGGAAAAGAGTGGAAACGACATGGATCACATCTGACAACATGTGGAACACCTCCATCCTAAGGGAAAGCAAGGGCATACAATATATACATATATTATAACCCACTTGGTGCCACTTGTCAAAATGAATATGCATTTTTTGAACCGGAAAAATAAATTTTGTATAGTTGCACAGTTTTGCGAATCAAATATGTGCAAAAGCACAATAAAAAGAAGCGAAATGCTGACTGTTTTATCTATATAGCTGGCATCCTGATGCGGCAGGACGCTATTGAGAAGAGAGGGAGCGAAATCATGCCTTATTCATATGAGACTCTGAAATCGGCTTTGGCGCAGGTCGGTATCTCGGAACCGGGCGAAGAAGCAATGCTGTTGTTGACGGCTTTTTGCCATGTTGACCGTGCTGGTCTATACTGTGACAGAGCAAAGATATACGATGTTCCTGCCCTGGATGCCGCTGTAGAGAAACGAATGACCCGTTTTCCGCTTCAATATATATTGGGACAATGGGATTTTTTCGGCTTGACTTTCCGGGTTGATCCCCACTGCCTGATTCCAAGGCCGGACACTGAAATTCTGGTAGAGGAGGCCGTCCGCTCTCTCCCCCAGGGGAGTCTTACGGCAGATTTATGTACCGGAAGTGGTTGTGTGGGTGTGTCGCTGCTCTCGGCCAGACCGGATGTGGTTTGCGCTGCCCTGGAGCTGTACCCCGATACCCTGACGATTGCCTGTGACAATGCCCGGCGTCTCCATGTAGACAGCCGCTTCCTTCCGGTTTGTGCTGATCTGCTGACCGACGGCCCGGAGCGGCTGAGAGAGACTTTACACACATACGCGAGAGGCGAGACAAACAGGAAGGAGGAAAGGGAGCAGCCCCTGTTGGATGCCATCCTGTCCAATCCGCCCTACATCCGCAGGACAGAGCTTGACGGTCTGGCACCTGAGCTTGGCTACGAGCCGGCAGCAGCTCTTGACGGAGGCGAGGACGGACTGACCTTCTATCGGGCAATTCTCCGCCGTTACCGTCCGCTTATGAAGGATGGCGGGCAACTGTTATTGGAGATTGGTTGTGACCAGGCGGACGAGGTGAGAGAGCTGGCATCGCAGGCAGGAGGCTGGGACTGTATGGCTGTGCATCGGGATCTGGGTGGACATGACAGAGTGATTTCCTTGCGGGCCGTGCCATAAACACGATCCATCATGTCATTGCATACACTACCACTGACTGTATCATCAAACGGAGGATATCATGATATGAAAATTTTGATCGTTGCCGGAGGGCTGTCCCCGGAGCGGGAGGTGTCCCTGACCACAGGAAGTCTTGTGGCAGATGCCTTGGTCGGGTGCGGTTATGAGGTCTGTTTGTGCGACCTGTATACTGGGGAGGCTGTGGGCGGCGGGACACCGTACTTCTCCGCCGATCCTGTGCCGGTGTACTGGGTGGGCCGGACCATTCCGAATCTGGATGCGTTGAAGGCAAAGACCGGGCGGGGAGAGCGGCGTATTGGGCCTGGAATAGCAGCGCTGTGTCGTGCGGCGGATGTGGTGTTTATTGGCTTGCATGGGGATGTGGGCGAGAATGGGCAGCTTCAGGCATACCTTGACATGGAAGGCATTCCCTATACCGGCTCCGGCTACGAGGGCAGTCTGCTGGCCATGGACAAGGATCTTTCCAAGCACCTTTTACGTGCCGCCGGCATTCACACCCCTGACTGGGTGCGGCTGACTCTCCAGGGGCCGGATGGGGGGGCAGAGGAGGCCGCTGTTCTCCATGCCGAGACCGCCATCGGTTATCCCTGCGTGGTCAAGCCCTGTGGCTGCGGTTCCAGTGTAGGTGTGTCCATGGTTGCTAACAGGGAGGAGCTGAGGATCGCCATACGCAAGGCTACGGCCTTTGCAACCGATATACTGGTTGAGAAAAAGATCACCGGCAGGGAATTGACGATCAGCGTTCTGGGTAAGAAGGTGCTTCCCGCCGTGGAAATCATTCCCCATACCGGTTTTTACGATTATGAGAACAAGTACCAGGCCGGGGCTACCACGGAGCTGTGTCCTGCCCCGTTGACAGAGGTGCAGGCGGACAGTCTGGCGAAAGTTACCCTGCATGGTTTCGAGGTTTTGCGCCTTGACGGGTATGCCCGCTTTGATTACATCATGGACGATGCCGGGATCCCCTGGTGTCTGGAGGCGAATACCCTCCCGGGTATGACACCCACCAGCCTCCTGCCGCAGGAGGCTGCCGCTGTAGGGATGGAATATCCCGCTTTATGTGAGTATATGGTCAAGTTGGCACTTGAGAAAGGCAAAAAGAACAGCTGAAATCAGGAAAGGACAAAAAGAAGGTATGGAACACACATTGCAAGCAAAGGAAGTTGAACGGAAAATCGGGTATGCTGTGTTGGGACTTGGCATTGGCATGGCACATGCGGATGCTGCATACGCTTCGGATGCGGCCGATTTGGTGGCCGTCTGTGACCTGGAGGAGGGGCGTCTGTCGAAAGCCGCGGTCAAATACCCGGGTGTAACGCTGTATCGATCGTTTGAAGACCTTTTGAAGGATGAAAGGGTGGATATTATCAGTGTCTGTCTGCCCAGCGCCATGCACGCTGACTATGCGGTACGGTGCATGGAGGCGGGCAAGCATGTGCTGGTGGAAAAACCGCTGGACATTACCCCTGAGAGAGCTTTACGCATTGAGGAAGCCCGCATCCGCACGGGCATGACCTGTGGTGTGGTGCACCAGAACCGTTTTAATGTGGATATGTATCCGATCAAGGAGGCTGTGGACAGCGGACGCCTAGGGCGGCTGTATTTGAGTACCTTTTCGGTCAAGTGGTATCGG
>CAZQAI010000171.1:0-4200 GCA_964591305.1 uncultured Clostridium sp. | reverse complement strand
GAATTTATCGTGATGACTTTTCCGGAAAACCGGCGTTCATGACACCCAACATAATCTAAACGCAGTCGCGGGGCCCTCGCCCCACTCTACAGTGGAAAAGGAAGCATATTATAGAGGGGGCTGAACTGTAACGAAAATTTGTCTGTAAAATTACCTTCTGTTGATGAATTGGTCACAATTATCCGTTATAATATATAAAGTAGTCGATGGCATGCCCATCCGACACGGTTTCATAGTATAGTAAGGATGGTGTTACATATGAGGGATTTTTTTGAACGGTACAGCTACGATAGCGTGCATATGCTACTCAATCAGGTGGCCATATCGCTGTTCGGCTTTGCCATGGCCATGACAGCGGCTAAAACAGGAAATGACACCTTTCTCATGGCTGTCAGCGTGTGTTCCATAATTTTCTATCTGGCCCTTCAGCTTGGGACAGCCAGAAAGGTAGGCATCCGCGACAAGACCAGCATGGATCTGGGCAAGCGACCCTTCCGGCCATTCACCGGAACGCTCATCTCTCTTTTGGCTAACAGCCTCAACATCATCCTGGCCGTTATCATCACCATCATGGCCTTGACCTCACGAGATGGCGGCTCCGGTATTCCCAGAGTGTTTGCCCTTTTGATACAGGGTATGTATCAGGGCATTTTGGCGGTGATTCAGGTAGGTGGCAATGCCGAGGCACCCATATACATGAATGACTGTTGGTGGGCTTACTTTCTCATCATCCTGCCTGCCCTGTTGATATCCACAGTGGGGTATTTGTCTGGCGTTTTGGATTGGCATATCTTTTCCTTCTCGCCATCCGACCTTCCTGCCTCCGACCGCCCCACCCGCAAGGAAATCAAAGAACGCAAGCAGCAGGAAAAGCAAAAGAAACACAAGTAAATTACGTGCGTTCAATCGCACAGGCTTCATGAAAGAAAGCGTGACAGAACATGGTAAACAATCAGAATCAAAAAAGCAAAGCCAAAAACAGAGGGCAGTCCGGCCAGGGAGTCGGGGTGCAAAAGTACCCGGCTGACAAAAACTTTTTCCCCCGGGAGGGAAAGCCTTCAGCTGAGAAACCGCATGGGAAGAAGCCCTATCATACAAAGCCATATGGGAAAAGGTCCTACGAAGGAACATCTTACGGAGACAAGTCCCGGGAAAGCGGCAAGCGGCCTTATCATGCTGAGCGTCGTCCCGATTGGGACAAGACATATGACAAGGTTACACCACGGAACGAGGGATCCCATTTTGACAGCCGATCCGATGGCGGCACACCCATGGGTGATGATGAGGATGAGTCTGGGAATACAACTCCGGACGCAGGTCTTGTCATCGGACGCAATGCCGTCCGGGAACTGCTTCGCTCAGACCGTACTGTGGACAAGCTGCTGGTACGCCGGGGAGACAGAGAGGGCTCCATTGTCCTGCTTGTGGCGGAGGCCGTGGACAAGGGCATCCCTGTAGTGGAAGTCGACAGATCTAAACTCGACAATATGGCCGGCTTTGTGCCTCACCAAGGTGTAATCGCCATGGTAGCCCAGAAGGAATATGTCAGCGTGGAAGATATTCTGGCCATCGCCGCAGAACGTGGAGAGCCTCCGCTCCTTGTCATCGCCGACGGCATTACCGACCCTTATAATCTGGGAGCTTTGATCCGTTGCGCAGAAGGAGTAGGTGCTCACGGACTGATCATCCCCCGCCGGAGGGCGGTGGGATTGACGGCGTTGGTTGCCAAGGCTTCCGCCGGAGCGATGGAGCATCTGGCTGTTGCCAAGGTATCCAATGTAGCCGGAACGATCCAAATGCTCCAGCGGAAGGGAATCTGGTGTTATGCCGCAGAGGCCGGAGGACAACCCTATTACGACACTGACTTCACCGGTCCCTGTGCACTGGTGTTCGGCAGTGAGGGCAACGGAGTGTCCCGTATTGTAAAGGAAGCCTGTGACCGAATTGTGTCCATTCCGATGTATGGCAAGGTAAATTCGTTCAATGTGTCTACGGCCGCTGCTGTGATTCTGTCTGAATCTGCGCGCCAGCACCGTAACAGCAAAAGCAGCTGAAGAGGTTATATATAAAATTGTATAAACCGGTTAAGGAGGTGTCGGCATGACAGATGAGCGCAACACAGCATCATCCGGTGTGCCTGAAGGCGTGTCTTCAGAACCAGCAGCCGGAACGGAACAGATCGACTGGGGGCAAAAGCTGAAGGAGCATATGGCGCGGACTGCAGATGAAACGCCAGAAACCGCTAAACCCGACAATGTGCCGTCAGGAGAGACTTCCGACAAAGAGACAGTTGACGGTGAGGATGATGACCTCGCCTCCCTTCTGCGCGCTCAGCTCGCTGCCGGAACTCAGATTCACGCGGAGATGTCATCCGGTGAAGACGCCGAGGCGTGTCGCATCCCCCGGGAAACAGCTACGGAATCGGACACAGCATTTGATTCATCCGACAAGTCCGAGTCGAACCAGGAGACGGCTCCGCAACCAGCAGCACAATCCGAATGCCATGATGCCGAATCGCCTATGTACAGTGCGGTGAATGCTCCGGCACCGGATGATTATATAAACGGCATTCCTTTGGAGGAGTACCTGACTTCGGCAGCCTTTTTGAGCGATCTGGACAAGGAGACGCAGGAAAAGATCCGGGCTGTCGTGAACAGATCCAGCCGGAACGATACCCTCCCTGATTCTGCGGAACAGCCAATTCACACGGAACCACTCCGCGTCACGGAACAGTCTGAGGCTCCGGATGTATCGAGGCCCGATGCCTTTCAGCAAGAGCCGTCCTTGCAACCACTTTCTGACGCAGATACGACGCTTCCAGCACAGCCGTCCGTCAAGACGGATCTTCATACCGACAACTCCGCCGGACATACAGTCAACTCAGGCGCAGGGCAACTCAAAACCTCTCCGGCCAGCCAAGCTATGAATGAGCCTTCCCCTCCGCGGGAGGAACCGGCTCACCATCCGAACACCGCTCAGCCGCACATTCATCATGATCCGTTACAATTAAGTCTTGACAGCTTACAATCCTTGACCCCCGACGCTCAACCTGCTCGGACTAAAGCCTCTCTCCGCATGTCCGTCTCCCAGCAGGCGGATGCGTCTGTGCGCCGTCCCTCTTCCGGCAATACCTCCCCTCAGAAACAGGGACCGTCCGCCGCAACTATTCCTGACTCTGCAGCCCGATCCTCCGAGAGCAGAGAACAGGCAGATACCGAGTTGTACATGCGTCTCGGGTATGAAAAGGACATCCGCCGGACGGCCACTGGCAGATCACGTGCCGACGCTGCCCAGCAAACCGCTGCCAGTCAGAGACCGGTGGGTACCCGTAATAGCATTCCGGCTGCTTACCGGGGCCGTGAGTACACGGGACGGGCTATGACGCCGGAAGTTGAATCTGCCTACCGACACGCCCTACATGGCTGTGTGTGGCGTCTGATTCTTGCCTGTACAGGTCTTCTCGTCGGACTATTCTGGGATTGCTTGCCTCTCATCCAGCAAAAAACGTCGGCTGAATTTGCTTTTTCTGCATCCCCCCTCTACCCGCTTTGGGGTATGCTTCTGATTGCCTTGGTATCCCTTCCTTTTCTACGCCGACTGGGTCTGGGGTTTCGCAGCCTCTGGGACTTTGAACCGGTCCGATACGCGGTACCGTCCATGGCTGTGCTGATCAGTCTCATTCACAGTCTGATCGCTCTGCTGTTCTCTTGCCTGCATACAGGCGAAGAGAATCTTGTGCTCTTTACAGGCGGGACCCTGATGATCCTTGCAGTCGGAGCTCTGTCTGAGCTCTTGGCTGTCCGGGCAGAGTGGCGCAGTTTCCGAGTCGTATCCTCTGGGAAAGCCCGGTTTGTCATGACCCGGGCGGAAGGTACAGACAGCACCTTCCCCGGTGAGGGTTCTGCCCGCCGGGGTTCTCCCACTCCCGCCCTCTCCCTGCGTATACGCCGCACCCGAGGTATTCCCGATTTCTTTGCCCGGGCCAATCGGTATAACAGCCGCCTGGGTCACCTGAATTATCTGCTTCCGGTTACCTTGCTTTGTGCCATTGTCAGCGGCGGTCTTGCGGTTCTGTTTGGCGGCCGCCTGCTCCCTGACGGAATACAGGCCTTCACCGCCACATACCTGTGCTGCCTGCCTGCATCCTACCTGCTCTCTACAGCTCTTCCTCTGTTCCTGGGCAACCGGATACTGTGTGAA